>CACZYN010000067.1 GCA_902785445.1 uncultured Anaerovibrio sp. | reverse complement strand
TGCACCTACAAAATCGATATTGCCCGTTGCCATACCCACGTCACCCTTAATATCCAGGTGTGGGTCAACGCTTATCTTGGAACCGGTATCGACAATCTGACCATCGATTTCGGATATGACGAAATTTTCATCCTTGATACTGGTATTCTTGCCAGCTGGCACTGGCTTTGGTTTGCCAGGTTTCTGACGAACCGGTGCCCCATGCAGGTTTGTTCCTGCTGTTCCAGTAGTATGGGGAACTCTTTCAGCCAATACCTGCCCCTTTTTGGCCAAGCAAAAATAATTCAGATCCTTATAATGAACCCGATCATGCTCATCAATAACTGGCTTCCCCTTGATACCCAAATCAAACTTCCGGATTATCTTGGCATCCACGCCGTTTTCCGGTGGTACACCCACAGCAACCTTGGTGAGTTTACCTGACTTTGCCGCTTCATCTACTGCCTCCTCATCAATGCCAAAAACGACATTTTTCTGAGCCAAGGCTTCCATAATCATATCCTTGGTAGGAATAGACTCATTGTCCTTTATCTCAAACCGCGCCAAAGCCTCCATCTTATCTCGGGACACGTCAATATACACCTTGCCATAAACCAGTTTCTCCTGTAACTCCTCCTGAGTCATCTGGACGGAAACATTGGCCCCTGCTTTATCTTCTGAAAAATTGGCTGGCAAAACGAAATCATCCGCAATCTTGGTTGGAATACCGGAAGCTTCCCGCACCAATCTGGACAGCGCTTCCAAATCATAATCTTCCACGCTGTACTCCTTCAGAATAAGGCGCATATCTGATAACTCAAACTGAAGCCCAGGTTCCTGGGAATCAAATACCGTTAAGTAAACGCCATCATTGCGAAATTCCACTAGATATCCAGAATCTTTATTTCCCTCTTTAGGGACTGATTTCTTTTCCTCATCCATAAACAGCCCTCCCCAAGTTATCCTACCCCTTTCAGGACAACCTTCAAAATGCATCCATGCATTTTGTAAAACAGACTAATTTAAAGGTCTATCTCTTCATTGGCCAAAAAGCCCCGCAACTTAAATATTGCTTTTGTATGTAACTGACAAATACGCGCCTCAGACAGATGAAGAACCTGACTTATTTCCTTCATAGTCAGCTCCTCATGATAGTACAAGGATACAACCAGCCGTTCCTTTTCCGACAGCTGATCTATGGCATTTGCCAAAGTTTCTTTCAATTCTATTGACTCCAAACTCTTGGTTGGGTCACTAACAGCTGTGGCTGCAGTTTCTGTTTTAATATATTCGCCCAAAGGAATAATGGTTGAAGCACTTACCTGCTGCTCCAATGCGTGGAGTTGCTCAACATTAATCTCCAATTCATCTGCCAACTCATCATCCGTTGGTGTACGTCCCAAACTTCCCTCCAGGGAAATAACCGCAGCTTCGTATTTTTTTATTTTTTGACGCAAAGATACCGATATCCAATCCCGAGACCGAAGATCGTCCTTCATGGCACCACTTATTCTGATGCCGGCATAAGTCTCAAACTTATTTCCCCGATTATAGTCATACCGGTCTATTGCATCCATTAAACCAAAATAGCCGCTGACCTTGAGGTCATCGGTATCCACATGGTTGGGCAGACTGATTGCCAGTCGTCCCGCTATTGTATTTACTAAAGGGAGATAGTGCTCTACCAGTTTATTCCTGATTTCCAAATCCTTATTCTGACTGTAAAGCACCCATAGCTCTCTAACTTCTTCAGGAGTTAAAGCTTCAGTAAGCAATCTATCTCACCTCCTTTTTCCCCTACTCGTCTTCATCACCGGCTACATGCTGCAACGAATCAGCCTGTAATGGAACGAAGCCTTCATCCTCTGCTTCTTCCTCTCCGGCATTATCTTCTGGAGGTTCCGACTCATCCTGTTCTTCTTCCAGGTCTTCTCCCTCTTCCTCCATTTTATCCAGAGATTCTTCAATCTCATGAATAATAGAGGCATAACCTAAACGGTCAAAGAGGGTAATTCCTATATACACCACAACCCCCGAAACTATAAAGCTACAAAATGCCCGGCCTAGCACTACCTGAAACCGAGCATCTGACAACAGTCCTGCGACTATAGCAGTCAAAGCCGCTATAGCCGCAAAGACCAAGGCTGCACCTAGCTTAAACACATCAATCACCAACTATATTTCTTTTTCACCCTTATCAATGGTCTTAACAATATAGGTACCAGTTGATAAATCGATGGATACTGTACGACCATAGTTACCGCCTGTATCCTCACCAACAATTGGAATACCCAAGCCGGAGAGAATCTCTTTGGAAGCAGCCGCATTTCTTTGTCCTACACGCATAATATCTGTTGCGTTTGCGAACGCAAACATCTGAGCTCCACCAGCAATTTTTGCCACCAGTCTCCCTCTGGAAGCCCCCAGTTTAAGTACCTGGTCGAGCAAATCCGGAATACCAGTGTCAGCAAACTTTGCCCTATTTTCATTGGCTCTGGACTGTGTACTATCTGGCAACATTATGTGAAGCAATCCTCCAACCTTAAGCTGAGGATCATAAAGGGATATGCCAATACAAGAACCAAGTCCATAACTAATTAATGTTGATGGAGCAGAGCCGACTTTCATGTCAGCCATTCCAACTTTCACTAATTCTGGCATATCATCCAACTCCTACTGCTGCTAGTATTGTCTCTAAAGAACCTGGATCTGGTACCAGGAAGAAATGTCCCTTGATACCCTCATCATCAGTGTTAAACTCAGTCTCTATTACCAATGCATGGTCACCCATCTGACCAAGCTGTATCAATACTACACTCAAAATCGCACCCGCCATATCCATTGCTAATGCAGGGATAGATGGCAACAGCGATATATTGGTAAAGTTAAACAACGCATTCAAATATGCACCGGAAAGGATATTTCCTATTTCCATCAGTGCCGATTCATCCAAGAAATCCAGTTTCTGGGTATCACCGCGCTGTTTACCCATGAGCATATCCACCAGATAAAAGGCACTCTCTTTAGGTAACAAGAACAATATGTTACTTGGAGCTTTACCATATACCCGGAGGAATACTCCCACTACCATAACATCAGGCCCACCGACCAGATCAGGAACATCACCAAGTGGTACTATGGATACCCTTGGAACATTCATATCAATACGCTTGTTAATAATCTGAGACAAGGCCGTAGCTGAGTTTCCAGCACCTACATTACCTATTTCACGTAGCGCATCCATCTGGGCTGCAGACAAGCTTGCAACATCATCTGACATATCTTCACCCCATCCAGAATTTTATTCTTCACCGGTCAAACCAATGATTTCGCTGATATTCAGCTGAATTATCAATCGACCGTCTACCTTGCCGATACCGGAAATAAATCTGGCATTGGCATCAGTACCAGTTACTGCCCGAGTAGAGTCTATATCATCAGCATCAATAGTTCTTACCTCGGTTACGGCATCAACCAACATACCTACAGATACCTCGTCAAACTGCACAATAACAATTCTGGTATTGGCTGTATAAGGAGTATCTTCCAGTCCCAGTCGGCGTTTCAAATCGATTACTGGCAGCACACTGCCGCGAAGATTAATTACACCCTTTATGAATTCAGGAGCAAATGGAACTCTGGTAATATCTGTCAAGCCCTTAATTTCCTGAACATTCAAAATGCTGAAACCGTATTCTTCGTTTCTCAGCTTAAAAGCAACGACCTGAACTTCGCTCTCAGATACTACCTGTTCACTTGCGTTAGCCATTTTACAACCCCCCTTGATTACATCAATGCACTTACATCCAGGATCATAGCGACATGACCATCACCCAGAACGGTAGCACCCGCCAGCATCTTCAATCCAGACAGAAGCTTGCCAAGTGTCTTGATAACGATTTCCTGCTGTCCGATAAGGTTATCTACCACGATACCTATCTTGTGGTCACCCACATGAACAACAACTACGAATATATCTTCTTCGTTGCTGTCCTCACCCTTAGGTACGCTGAGGACTTCACCCAGACGGGCAATTGGTATAATCTGGCCACGAAGAACTATAACTTCCTTGTTCTGGACAGTCTTGATATCATCAGGAGTGATATTAATTGTACTGTCGATAGAACCAAGCGGAATAGCATACATTTCATTCTGTACTTTAACCAACATTGCCTGAATAATAGCCAAGGTCAATGGCAGCTTAATCTTGAATACAGAACCTTCATCTATCTTGGTCTCTACGTCAACATGACCGCCCAAGGACTCAATCTTGCTGCGAACAACGTCCATACCTACGCCTCGACCAGACACGTCTGTGATAGTCTCAGCTGTGGAGAAGCCTGGCAGGAATATCAAACGAACTGCATCAGCATCTGGCAATGCATCAGCCTCATCACGACTGATCATGCCCTTTTCTACTGCCTTGTTACGAATCTTGTCTGCGTTGATACCGCTACCATCGTCAGTAACCAGAATAACTACATTGTTACCTTCGTGACGGGCAATCAGGCCAACCTCACCAGTCCGTGGCTTACCTTTTGCTTCACGATCCTCCGGATGCTCAACACCATGGTCGAGGGAGTTACGCAACAAATGCATCAATGGATCGCCGATTTCATCAATAACGGTACGGTCAAGCTCTGTCTCCTCGCCTTCGATTGTAAGGTTGATATCCTTGTTAAGTTCCTTGGCAAGGTCGCGAACCATACGAGGGAAGCGATTGAATACCTGGCTAACCGGCACCATTCTAACCTTCATAACTACTGACTGAAGATCAGTGGTTACACGGTCCATCTGCTCCAAGGTTTCAGTAAGCTCGGTAAGGCGATGATTCATACCAATCTGCTCCAAGCGTACCTTATTGGTAACCAGCTCTCCTACCAGATTCATAAGAGTATCAAGTTTTTCAATATCTACACGAACGGACTGACCACCCACATGGGCTTTCTTGGCGTCCTTCTTATCTGCTGCCGCTGGCTTAGCATCCTTCTTAGGTTCAGCCTTAGGCGCTGGTGCAGCTGCCTTAGGTGCTTCCTCTGCTGGAGCTGGTGCAGCTGCCGGAGCTGGTGCTGCCCCGCCAATAACAGCAGCATCAAGGTCAGTTATTTCAGTAACAACTACCTTGGAAATCTCCGAAATAGCCGATACAGTACTCTCTACTGTCTTAGCATCAGCATCAGTTACAATAACTACCTCAAAGCTATGATCGAATTTCTCCTGCTCCAAATCCTCTGCTGGAGGAACTGTCTTGATAACATCGCTGATATCATCAAGGGCATTCATAACCATGTAGGAGCGAGCTGATTTCAGCAGGCAGTTTTCCGAAATCTCCACATGAATGAGATAAGGAATAAGGCCGCTGCTCTTTGCCTCCTTCATAACATTTCGGTCAGTTTCGTTGAGCTCTACGCCAACGCCACCACCTGCTGGTGCTGCTTCTGCTGCTGGAGCAGCCTCGCCTGCTGGTGCTGCAGCTGATGGAGACTCTCCCTTGGCGATGGCATTAACCTGGCGAACCAAGTCAGACACATCTACCAAGTCCTCGGATTCTCCGCTGCCGATATTCTCGACCATTTCCTGCAAGGAGTCCACGCACTTAAAAATTACATCTATAATTTCTGAGCTAACCTTCAACTGTTCCTTACGGAGCATATCCAGCAAATTCTCCATATCATGGGTGAGCTCTGCTGTTTTGGTATAACCCATAGTGGCAGACATTCCCTTAAGCGTATGAGCATTACGGAAGATCTCATTTAATACGGACAAATCCTCCGGATCATTTTCCAGACTTAGCAGGCCATCATTCAAAGACTGCAAATGTTCCCGCGACTCGTCCAAAAACATTTCCATGTACTGATTTGTTTCCATTTCTATTCCCCCTGATCAGCTTATTTTCTAACTGCACTTACAATTGCATCTGCCACCTGATGAACTGGTAACACCTCATCAGCTATGCCGGCATCTACAACGGCCTTTGGCATACCGTACACCACGCAGGTTGATTGTGCCTCAGCTATGATGTACCCTCCAGCCTGTTTTATTTTCTTCATACCAGCAGTGCCATCGCATCCCATGCCTGTCAATATTACTGACACCACATCTGTGCCATATCCCACTACCGAGTCAAACATGACATCCACCGCCGGACGGTGCGCCCCCACTGGTGGTTTCTGGTTCAATGAAATCACCCTTTGAGAACCACTGCCTGTTATCTCCAAATGATAATCACCCGGAGCTATATATACATATCCCGGCAGAATCGGTTCATTGTCCTCAGCTTCCTTTACATGTATCTCAGACATGTAATCCAATCGGTCTGCCAATGATTTGGTAAATCCTGCTGGCATATGTTGTACTATTACCACGCCACACGGCAAGTCTGCCGGTAGCTTTGGAACCACAGCCTGTAACGCTTTTGGTCCCCCTGTAGAAGTTCCCAGCACTACCAGCTTGCTATTGTTCCAGCTGGAGGAGGCACTGGCTTTGTCCGCCCGCATCTTTAGATACGGATTTTCCCGCTTGGCAAACTTGTCTGCAGCACTCTTGTGCTGAAGCTTTGCCGAAACCGGTGGAACTGACTCAGCCGTTGGTTTACCAGCCCGAATACGGTCCAATAAGCTGCTTGAAGAACTGCTATTTGTGCCGGGTAAATTATAACCCTTCTTCTCTAGTATATTTATTCGCTTTAAATTCCCTGCTTCCTGCTTTTTTTCAAGAATATTATTATTTATTTTTACATTTGCCTTGGCAACATTACGGCTTTTTTCCAAAATATCATCTGCAATAGCGTCTATTTTGGATATAGAACCCCCTGTTTTACACATAAAATCCACGGCACCCAAGGAAAGTGCCTTAATGGTTTCATCAGCATCTTCCTTGGTAAGACTACTGAACATCAAAATAGGGGTCGGACAATCCCTCATGATGTTTTCCAATGCCTGTAATCCATCCATAATGGGCATATTTACATCCATGGTGACCAAATCAGGTTTTAACTTGGTAACAAGTTCCACCGCTTCCTTGCCATTTGAAGCTGTACCCACCACTTCAAAATCCGGAGCATTGGAAAATAAATCTGATAATACCTTTCGCATAAACGAAGAATCATCTGCTACTATGACCCGAAGCATGGAAAGCCCCCCTTACAAATCATCAATTCCCTTTGCCAAACCATCACGCTGTAAATCAAAAATATATTTCACCAATTTATTCTGAATCATCCGATTAATTGACAAAAACTCGACACCTATTTGGTATACAGTTTTTCCATCAGCTTCTGCTTCAACACAGCGGGCGACCCGGCACATTAGCTGTATAAGTCCCACACCTGGTATATTATCCAGTTCTACACTGACTTTACTATTAACCATCAATGGGCTGTCAAGTGGAAAGCATAACCCACCACCACTCATATCTATGGTTTTGGTAAAAATCATCGGTTCCCGGGAGCCGTCCATATTAACCGCCCGAACCACCAACGGCTGACTGTTTTTTACCCGTACATAAACTCTGTATTGATACTTTTCCACATCAACCGGCCTATCTACAAACCATACCGGTCCGTTTTCATCTCCCTTGGACTGAAAACTGGAAACAAATTTATAATAGCAATGGCCATCAAAGGCCTTACAGGTTACGGATGTACCTGGTGCAGCAATAAGCGGATTATTCTTTGCATCAACTGGCATAGCCAGTACAATTGATGACTCCCTAATGTCATCCAACATACTGGCATAAGTGCGAGTATTTCCTGGCACAGAAATTTCCATTCGCTGCCCCAGTTTTAAAACGGTATCTGCTTTGACCAATACAGGCTCATCCATAATATTTCCTTTCCACTACGGTAATAAAATCAATATTACGATTTAAATATTCGCTTCAGGAAACCTCGCCAACCTAATTTCACTTTCTCCTGACGACCGTTGAGCAAACCAGTGGCAATGGATGCAATACAACGGGAAGAAACCGCATCTGGATGGCTGGCCATTACCGGCACCTGCTGCCGAACAGATTTAATCATCATTTGGTCATCATATATATACCCTAAACATTCTACAGAAAGTTTCAAAAACCTTTCAGCAGTACGAGATAATGTTCCTACAACTTCACGAATTTCCGGTTCATCAATAACCCTGTTTACAATCAGCTTTATATTAGGGTCCTCAGTTATAGAGCTGTAGCCCTTCATAACAGCATAGGCATCTGTAAGGGCCGTTGGTTCAGGAGTGGTAATAAGCAGTACCTCATCTGCAGCTGAAATGAAATCGAGAACATTATTACCAATTCCAGCTCCCGTATCAATAAGAATAATGTCAGCCCAATCTTCACAGCCAGCCAACTTCTTAAAAAGAATTTCCCGTTCCATCACGGTGAGCTCCATGGCATGTTCCATACCTGATCCGCCAGAAATATAGCTTACCCCGTATGGTCCCCTAAGCAGTACATCCTCTAATGCCACATCGGGCTCCAACAGGGACATAAGATTAATTCTTGATGTTGTCCCCAGCAAAATATCCACATTTGCCATGCCCATGTCAGCATCTATTATTATGACTCGTTTCCCCATGTTGCCAAGAGCTATAGCCAGATTTACCGTCAAATTAGTCTTGCCAACTCCA
>CACZYN010000066.1 GCA_902785445.1 uncultured Anaerovibrio sp. | reverse complement strand
CGGGATACCTCATAGGTAAAATCCACATGGCCAGGAGTATCAATCAAGTTCAGGCAGTACATTTCCCCGTCTTTTCCCTGGTAATCAATCCGAACGGTCTGAGCCTTGATGGTGATCCCCCGCTCCCGTTCCAAATCCATATTGTCCAGCACCTGATCCGCCATCTCCCGCTTGGACAGGGTGCCAGTGTACTCAATTAGGCGATCCGCAATAGTGGATTTGCCGTGATCTATATGGGCTATAATCGAAAAATTACGAATTTTGCTTGTATCCATAATCTCTTCCTTCCAATAATATATACAATAATTGAATTATTATAACGCAATTGTTCAAATTTTTCAATTTTGCAAATCGAAAAATACTCCTATCAGTATTTACAGGAGGTGTATTTTTTTTCACCTCGTTATGCCATTCCATAATAAAATAGGCAAGAAATCAAATTCAATGGGGCCGAAAATATCTCAATAAAATTGTTGCATTTTTTATTTTCCCGTGCTAGAATACTTAGGTACTGAAATTTCAAGGGGGTGAACTAATGCCAAATATTAAATCTTCTATCCTGAGCGTAAAAACTGACGCAAAGCGCCGTGCAAAAAATCTGGCTGAGAAGTCTCGCGTAAGAACTGCTTCCCGCAAGGTTTTGGATGCTATTGAGGCTGGCAACGCTGATGAAGCAAAGGCCCTCCTTGCACTTGCTTGTAAGACTATCGACCAGGCTGCTGCAAACCATGTATATCACAAGAATGCTGCAAACCGTAAGAAGTCCCGTTTAGCTCGCAAGGTCAATGCAATGGCATAATGTTTTGCATGAAATAAAGGGAACTGTCCGTAAAGTTCCCATTGATAAAAACCGCTGGTTTATCTGAACCAGCGGTTTTTATTTTGCCTAACCTCATCCGTCAGCTACGCTGACACCTTCCCCAGAGAGGAAGGCAAACAAAAAGATTAAAAAAAATAAAGGAAAAGTGAAATTATTGGGGAATATTAAAGGGTAAGAGAGCTTCTAAAATTTGGAGGGGTTTACATGAAAGTTTATACGACCGACAAAATTCGCAACGTTGTGTTGCTGGGCCACGGCGGCTCAGGCAAGACCACCTTGGTGGAAGCCATGGCTTATCTTAGCGGAGCTATTGACCGGCCAGGTAAGGTTGAAGACGGTTCCACTATTTCTGACTGTGACAAGGAAGAAATTCGCCGTCAGATTTCCATTTCCACTTCGGTGGTCCCTGTAGAATGGACTGATTTTAAAATCAACGTTTTGGACACACCTGGTTTCTTCGACTTTGAGGGGGAAGTTGATGAAGCTATGAGCGTGGCCGACAGTGCCATTATCGTAGTATCCGGTAAGGCCGGCGTGGAAGCCGGAACGGAGCGGGCATGGGATTTGTGCGAAAAATACCATTTGCCACGAATTTTCTTCATAACCGATATGGATATTGACTCGGTTTCCTACCGTCAGGTGCTGGACGACCTTAATGCCATGTTTGGTAAAAAGATTGCACCATTTAACATGCCGCTGCGTGAGGATGAAAATCTGGCTGGTTATATTAATGTTATTCAGAAAAAAGCATTCCGGTATCAGAACGAAGAGGCAGTGGAAGCCGAGGTGCCAGAATATTCCACTGAATATTTAAATCAGTACAATGATTCCTTAATGGAAGCCGTTGCCGAAACTTCTGAGGAATTTTTGGACCGCTATCTCTCCGGAGACACTTTCTCCGAGGCCGAGATTCGTGCCGCAGTCCGCAGCGCCATTTCCGATGGTTCCATCATACCGGTAGAATCCGGCTCTGGTCTTATGCAGCGCGGTGTATATACCCTACTGGATGATATCGTAAAATATATGCCATCCGCCGACAACCGGCAAATGTCCGGTATCAATACCCAAACCAACGAAATCTTCGAGGCCAACTTTGATGTCTTAAAGCCAAAAACAGCCTTTGTATTTAAGACCATTGCTGACCCATTTATCGGCTTCTACAGTCTGATTAAAATACGCTCCGGTGTAGTAAAAGCCGATGACATGATGTATGATGTACGTACTGGCACGGAGTTCAAGATCGGCAAGCTCTACGTATTACGTGGCAACAAGGCTATGGAAGTACCAGAGCTTCATGCTGGTGATTTGGGTGCTCTGGCCAAGCAGACCAGCATCAAGACTGGTGATACTCTTTCTACCAAGGCTAACCCGGTTATGTATGCCAAGATGGACCTGCCAACCCCTTACACTTATCTTCGTTGGAAGCCGGTTCGCAAGAGCGATGTGGATAAAATTGCCATGGCCATGCAGAAAATTGCCGCCGAAGATCAGACCTTCCGTTTTGAAAGAGACTCGGCCAACCGTCAGTCCCTGATTTACGGTATGGGAGATTTGCATCTGGAAATCATCCAGTCCAAGCTCCTTAACGAGTACAAGGCTGAAATCACTGTAGACAGGCCAAAGGTTGCTTTCCGGGAAACCATCCGGAAAAATTCCGATGCGGAATACAAGTACAAGAAACAAACCGGCGGTCATGGCCAATATGGTCATGTAAAAATCCGCTTCAGCCCATCCGGCACCAATGATCCTTACGTATTTGACGAAGAGGTTGTGGGCGGTGCAGTACCTAGAAACTTCTTCCCAGCCGTTGAAAAGGGTATCGCTGCTTCCTGTGAGAAGGGTCCTTTGGCTGGTTTCCCAGTAGTAGGTGTCCATGCTACTTTATATGATGGTTCCTTCCATTCTGTAGACTCCTCGGAAAACTCCTTCAAGACAGCTACTGAACAGTGCTTCAAAAAGGGCTTTATGGAAGCCAATCCAATTCTTATGGAGCCATTTGTTACCCTGAAGGTTACCGTTCCGGATCAGTATATCGGTGATGTAATCGGTGACCTTAACAAGCGCCGGGGCAGTGTAATGGGTATGACTCCGTTAAACGGCAAGCAGACCATCGAGGCAGAAATACCGCAAATGGAGCTGTTTGGCTACTGTACGGTTCTTCGGTCCATGACCGGTGGCCGGGGTGACTTCTCCTATGAATTCTCCCGCTATGAGCAGGCCCCAGGAGACATTCAGTCCAAGGTTATTGCTGAATATCAGGAAAAACTGGCTGCCAGCGATGCTGAAGAATAAGTTTCATTAAACATTTCACTAAATAAAAAGCCAATCAGGATATCACAATCCTGATTGGCTATTTTTTTATTTGAAGAAAATTATTCCTCTTCATCAAATTGAATATTGGTAATAATTCGCCCCAAACGTGTACCGGACAAGAAATTCCACATCCATTTGGTGCCTACAGTAATGTCTTCGTAGGTTCCCTCCAACCGTAACAAATGGAGGAACATCCAAATACACCAGGCAAAAAATCCGCCAGTACGCAGGCAGCCCCAGGAAACCGCTGCCTGGCAGCGGCCAATGGTGGCCATACTACCGTGATCCTTGTAGACAAATTCCTTCAAATTAGTTTTACCAGCAATTAACCGTTTAATATTTTCCACGGCCAGCTTGGCTTCCTGAATAGCCACTGGGGCCACGGTAGCCAGAGGGCGTTCTCCCTGAAGGAAGTGAGCATTATCACCAATGGCAAAAATCTCCGGATTACCAGGCACCTGCAAAGTCTTCTCCACAATCACCCGCCCAGCCCGGTCACATTCTGCGCCAATGGTGGACACCAGTTTGTGGGCCCTAACTCCTGCCGCCCAAATAACTGTTTTACTCGGTATAAAGGTTCCGTCCTTCAAGGTCAAGCCATCTGCACTGCAATCAGCCACAGCAGTATTCAGCATTACCTCTACACCCTTTTTCTTCAAAACCTTTAGTGTATAGTTTCTAAGGTCTTCCGGCATCATTGGCAGCACCCTGTCCGTGGCTTCAATAAGCTTGATGCTCACCTCATCAAAGTTTAGATTAGGAAAGTCCAGCTTCTGTACCGCTACCAGTTCGGCTAAAGCCCCGGCCTCCTCCACACCGGTAGGGCCACCACCCACGCAAATAAAGGTCAACATCTGCCGACGGACCTCTTCACTGTCCAACTGCTTATTGGCCCGCTCAAACATGTGCAATACGTGGTTGCGGATATGCAGAGTTTCCTGAATGGTTTTCATGCCATAGGAATTTTTCTCCACACTTTCCAAGCCAAAGTAATTGGTAGTTGCTCCCGCGGATACTATCAAATAATCATAGGCTATATCACCATGATTGGTATGCAAAATTTTATTTTTCCCGTCTATACCCGTAGCTTTAGCCATAAACAGGTCAATATTTTTTCGCTTACGAAACATAGCCCGCACCGGAAAGGATATATCATCCGTGGACAACACCGATGTGGACAGCTGATATAACAGTGGCTGGAACAAATGATAATTTGTCCGATCCACTAAAGTTATTTTCACATTGGTACCTGCCAGGGCCTTGATAGCAGCCACGCCGCCAAAGCCGGCCCCCACAATTACCACATGTGGTATTTTTTCCTCCAAAATTTATTCCCCCGTATTTCCTAAATCCTAAATATATTGTTTTAAACCTGGAACCGCTCCACCGTTTGCTGCATACCACCAGCCAAATCCGCCAAACGTCCGCTGGCCTGAGCAATCTCCGTAATGGCCGCTGATTGTTCCTGGGCCGAAGCCGAAACATTCCTGGCCTCATCCATGGAGCACTCTGCCTGTTCATTGGCGCCTTCAACCGAATCGGCAATTTTCCGGCTGGCCGTTGCCAATTCCCGCATAGCGGTGGTAATATTCCCCATGCGGGTATTCAGTTCAGTAACCCGCTGGGATATCTCCTGGAATTCCCGACCAGCCAGATCAACTGCTTCCACACTTTCCTGGACATTTTGCTGGGACTCTTCAATGGAAGCCACCACATTCCGTATATCCTTGCCATTTTGCTGAATAAGCCCCGCTATCTGTCCGGCAGCCTCATCGGACTGCTCGGCCAGTTTACGCACTTCATCAGCTACCACAGCAAAGCCACGGCCATGTTCCCCCGCCCGGGCTGCCTCAATAGCGGCATTTAAGGCCAAAAGGTTGGTCTGACCAGCAATTCCGGAAATCAATTCAACAATTTGTGCAATTTTCTTGGAGCTTTCCTCCAAAGTCCCCGAGGTTTCATGGGCTACCCGGGAGGTTTCCGAGGTGGCCTGTATCTTGGTCACAATCTCATCGATTAAGCGATTGCCGGTTTCCGTGGCGGATGCGGCGTCCATAGCCGCCTTACGGGTGGTTTCGATATTGCCGGTAACATCCTCAATGTGTCCAGCCACCTGCTCGGTAAGGTTGGAAATCTCGTTGAAATTCTTTACCTGACCTTCTATCTGTTCCCCCACAACAGTAATGGACTCTGCCACCGTGGTAGATGCCTGGGCCGACTGGGAAGTTATTTCATTGAATCGGCCACTGGACTCCACCAGCTCATTGGCGGAATTACGGACTCCCTTAATAACATCCCGTAAATGCCGCTTCATCTGCACGTAGCGATAAAGCAGCCGTTCAATCTCATCACCATCAGCGGACACATTTCTTTCCTCATTAGTAGTGCGTAAATCTCCCTCGGAAATCCGGGCTGCCATGCCTTCCAGCTCCTCCAGGCGGCCCACGATACGTCCCGTTACCCAAATAATCAATCCTACCAGTACTAAAATACCAAAGAGACAGGAAACTACATAAATCCAGCCAAGAGTATAGACAGGAGCCAGCATTTCATCCGCCGGAACAAAGACCATAAAGGTTATACCAGTTTCCCCAATCGGAGCTGCGGCAATCATATAATCCTTAGCGCCAATTTCATTTCGAACCATTACCGGCTTACCGCTCAACAATTCGGAGCTCACACCGACCAAAGTACCACCCTCCACATCTTTCAGATGATCACTTAGGTTGGCATTGGGATAGTAAATCACACTGCCATCCTGAGCTACAATCGCTCCATAGCCATTCTCACCCAGTTTAAAATCCTGGGCCACCTGGCGAATAGCTTCCACATCCAAGGTGATGCCGGCTACCCCCACCGGCTGTCCATCCCGGACAATCTTGTGAACAATTCCCGCCGCCAGCTTTTTGGTTTTGGATTCTTCATAAACGGGTGTATAGGCCACCCCATTGGCGGCCATAGCGGTTTTATACCAGGCCCTGGTGGTAGGATCATAGCCAGCTGGCTTTTCTTTTTCCGTTACCCCCTGGGAATCCGCCGCCGTCATATTGGCATAACCGGTATAGGCTGACTGAACACCGTCAGTTGCTGACTTAACACATCTAAGATAAGCTATCTCAGCCTGCTGGTCGATACCGCTGCTGCCCAAATAGGATGCTGTCAGTTCCGCAGCTTCTTCCTTGGGTTTTAACATAGTATAAACCTCTGCACTGCTGCTGGATGCGGCATAACTTAAAGTGTCCATAATCTGCTTTTCCAGCATGGTCTCCGAGCGATTATAGGAATAAATGTTGACGCCGCCCCATATGATTAATATGGGCACAATAAGTACCGTCAGCATCCACCTTTTCAGGCTCCTTCCCTGTCGCATAATACTTCCTCCTTTATCAAACGATAGGAAAAATTTATCCATAAAACGAGAAATAGGAGCTGCGGAAAATCGCAACCCCTATTCCAAAATCATAAGCAGGGTATTATTAGGTATTACTTACTATGGATCGGTTTACTTTACAACGTCCTTTTTAGCAATCCACTTGGACCACGGAGTAGCGTAGTTGTCTTTTTTATTCTCATTGACATACTTATAGAACCACTTAATCATCCGAGCCTTGTCTGCATAGAAGTCAGCCTTGTAATCAGTATCCTTTGGCTTCTTGATGGTATAGGCCACATAGTTGCCACCGATAAGGTACTGACGCTTAAGAATCTCGTCAAGTTCAACCTCCGGATTGGTCATAATATCCAGCATAGCCATGAAGGCAGTGGTGCGACCGGCACCAGCCTGACAATGGAAATGGAGCCATGCATCCTTTGGCAGCTTCTTGTAAAATTCAATAAACTGGTCAATGTACTTAGGTGCTGGCCACAGATGGTCAAGGGCGGTAATACGGAAGTAGTTAACGCCATTAGCCTTGGCCAATTCCTCCTCAGTCATGACAGTTACGGCCTTAACTACCTTAGGATCCTTAGCGTATTTGTCATACTTACCGGACTCCACGGCAGCCATGGTGATTTCCTTACCCTTAATGGCATTCAGGCGAGTTTTTTCATCATTAATGATGTCCTCAAAAACATCATTCTTATTGAAGTTACCCCAGTCACGGAGGCCATACCAGCTGCAGCCATTGCCGTTGATGATACCATGGGACTCCTGACGAAGGTCAATATCATAGATTGGACCGTTGGTGTATTTACGAATTTCCTTTATTACAGCCTTGAACTCACCCTCGGACATCATACCACTGGCGGAAGCGTTCATCTTATCCAGACCCTGACGGGTAGGATTCAATCCGGTACCACCCTCAAAGTATTTGGCAATCTTGCCCTTTACCTCATTGGTGTAATCGGAATAGCAGGTACGGAAGTTACGAGGCAACTCATCCTTATTGGCGGTATCAATACGCCAGATGAAACCGGAGTAGTCCACATCCCTGTCAAAGCTGTTTTCCTTAGCCCACTGGGAATAAGGCTTGTCCAGCTCAGGATGCTGGGTTACATACTTGTAGAACTGCTTGGTAAATACATAACGGTCTACATACAGCTGACGCTCCCAGTTCTTCTTCTTATCAGGAATTTCACTGAGATCAGTCTTGCCAAGAATAGCCTGACGCTTGATGATATCGTTAAAGGAAACACCCTTTGGTGCACTCTTCAAAATATCATGCATTACCATGAAAATGGTGGTGCGGCCCATGCCGGCATAGCAGTGATAATGGAGCCAGGCATCCTTTGGCAGGGTCTTCCAGAAAGCCAGGAACTCATCTACCTGACGATCAGATGGAGCGAAATGGTCCTGTACTGCCAAACGGAAGTAGTTGGCACCATGCTTCTTCACCATCTGCTCTTCATTCATAACCTTGCCAACGGTGAACATCTGAGGTGGACCTACCTTATTGCCCTTATCCTCAAAGGTATAAACCTCAACCTGCTCGCCATTCTTGGCGGACTTGGAAACCTTGTTGAGCTGGTCAGTTTCAATGTGCTCCACAATATGCTGCATACGACCGTCATTACCCCAATCCTTCTTGGAGAACCAGCTGACAGCCATGCCATCGAAATAGCCGTGGGACTCCTGACGCAGGTCAATATCATAGAACTTATCCGCATCCACCGGTACTGCCAAGAGGATATTTTCCAGTTCTTTCTCCGAAAAACAGCTGGAGGCGGAAACATTCAAATCCTTCAGTCCCACATCGGATGGCAGAACACCATCACGACTCTTGTTCTTAAGTTTATCAATACTGGTGCGGAAATTGCGAGGCAGCTGCTCCTTGTCATAGCGGTCTACCTTCAGGGCCAGCTTTGGTGCCTGAAAATCCGCATTTTTATCTGCTGTATCAGCAGATTTCGCCAAGCCTACAGCCGATACCTGCAATGCCAGCATTACAGCTACACTCAGCGAAACCAGAGATTTCTTGTGTCTGAACATACTTTACGCTCCTTTATTATGGATTTTTATGAAGTCATAGCCTTAGAATTTCGTAGTGAGCTTGATGTATACCTGATTCTTGGTGTCCTCAGGTTGAACCTTACCCTT
>CACZYN010000065.1 GCA_902785445.1 uncultured Anaerovibrio sp. | reverse complement strand
TGTCTGGAAAAAAGGAGCAAGGCAGAGTATGTTTCCTTTAGCGGAGGAATACCATTTGATGAAGAAGAGATAACTTTAGAAGAATTAATAGATGAAGAACACCTTAACTATAATCCTGAATATCCGTTTGTACCAGAATTCAAAGAGCCAGAAACCAGTACGCCACTGGATGCAGATAATGAAATCCCCTTTTAAATTTCCTCAGACAAAAGAAAAAGGATGTCTTCAGACATCCTTTTTTTGCTTTTGGGCGGGTAAACCCCAGTCACGTTCAGCTATCAGTAGTTCAAGTTTCAACTCATACAACATGGCATTGATTTCCAGCAAGGATTTATTCTTCTTTAAGCCATGTAAAATTACCGCATCCCGCTCGTTCTTTACATCCAATGTATAAAACTGGGCTAATCGTAGCAATAATTGCAGTTCATCCAGGCTTACGTTCATGGCCAGACATATACAGATCAGAACATCACGGCTGGGATTTCGTTCACCGCGAAAAATTTTATAGATATAGTCACCTAAATTGGCTGTGCGGGCAATTTCAGCCATAGAAATACTATATTTATCTGCCAGAGTATTTAAATATTCTGCCGGAGTAATGTTAATAAAATCTTCCTGATGTTCCTCTAAAAAAGCCTTCAAATCTTCCTTATCAATTAGCTCAGACAGTAAAGCACTTGTATTCGCCATATATATAATTCACTCCCGAAACGCGTTCTCCTGCATATAATTTTGCCACAGACTGGCCAATAAGTCTTGGACTAACTGTCCAATTTTATGTAATTGAAGTTAATTTCTTGAAAGGATAAAATAGTATTGAGGGGTATGCTGATAGAAAGCGAGATGAAAAAATGCCTGCCATTGATTTTATAGATGAAAGCTTCGTGGTGGAAAAGGAGCTTTCGCGGAATGAGCATGGTTTGGTTATGCTGGTAAAGAGAATAGCGGATGACAGATTCTTCATTCGCAGGGAATACCGTGAAGATAAACGGGATTTGTTTTATAGATTGCAGGAATTGGACATACAGGGAATTCCACATATTTTGTATGTCCTTTATGCAGGCAGAACCATTGTTATTGAAGAGTATATTGAAGGAATTTCCCTGGAAAAAATAGCCAAGGGGAAGGCTTCTTCTCCTAATTTTACCATAACGGGACTATTAAAGCAGTTATTGCCTATAATAAAGCAATTTCACGGAGCGAGTATCATTCATCGGGATATTAAGCCAGAGCATATTATAGTGGGAAAAGATTTTCAGCCATATTTGATAGACTTTGGCATTGCCCGCATAAAAAGGAAGAATAATCAACATGACACGGAAATACAGGGAACCCGTCGTTTCGCACCACCGGAGCAATTCGGCTATCAAAGTACAGATGAGCGGTCAGATATTTATTCATTGGGGCAAACCTTGGCCACACTTTTACCAAGTATTCCTATGTCAGCTCATGAAAAGAAGATTATTGAAAAGGCAATGGCCTTTGATCCGGCAGACCGATACCAAAATGCTGAGGCAATGCTAAATGCTTTGCTTAAAGCACCGAAAAAGCTCAATTTCATTGGAATAGCGATATTTATCCTGCTGGTGATTGCCTTAGGCGGTTTGTGCTATCAGTACACTGGGGTACAGGGTGATGATGTCAGGACAAATTCTACTGAAATAAATACTGGTGGGGAGCCCACAAGGTCTTTGACTGAAAACTCGGATGATAAAGTAAATTCAGCTGGGCATAATGGGGCTAATATGCCACTGGATAAAGGAAGAGTGGCAAAGACTAGTCAGAGTAAGAATGCGGATAAGAGGCCTCTCCATGTAGCTGAGGGAACTACTAGGCAGAAAACAGTAAATATTAATGATGCCAATGTAACTGTTATCGCCACCAATACCGGTAATCAACTCAATGTGCAGTTGTCAGATACCAAGGGGCATGCATCGTCCTATTCCTTTACCTATCAGCCACCGGCTGTTCATAACTATGATAATCCTAATTCCATGGAAGGGGATATTGTGTTTATGGATATTAATGGAGATGGCAATTTGGATATTATCCCTATTCTGACCAGTGTCCTTGTTAAAGGTGGAAACGATTTGGTGGACAATACCAATGCTTGGGCGATTATCTATAATTCTGCAAGCGGGTTTCAGCGGTGCAGTGGTATGGCAGATAGTCAGTATTTAAAGGTAGAGAACGGGTACCTTTTAGATGAAGACATGATGGCATACACAGTAAGGAATTATGCCATAACTTCCAGCCCTTTCTGACGATAGTATTATTAAGTTTGGATGATTGGACTGGGAGTACGGTATTTTGGAAAAAGTTTTTGTTAAAATGGTATTTGGGAGGGATTAGATGATGAAAATGAAAAAAGTATTTTGGTTAGCATTTGCTGTAATTTGTTTGTTATTGCCTAATGCCAGTGCAGGAGCCTGGGGAAACCCATATCCTGGAACCCTGGATAATGGTAATTATGTTTTGGTGAGTGGACGAATGGGCGGGGGCCAATACGTAGATATGTCGTCACGGGTAGTTGAACTATACAATCCGCCTTATTATCAGATTGCTATAAATGTTATAGGTGTGCAATTTTCTGAGGATTATTACAGAGCGCATGGTACTTATGTGGGGGGACCATATAAGGTGTATAATGAGCCAAGGGTGATGAAGTTTAGGTATAATTATGATACAAAGAAACTTTGGCTATTAGATAGTGCTGGCGGTTGGAAATATTGGAATATATATCAGGCACACAGCACTGCTGAAGGATTTCCACTTGTCCCATATTCCGCCGAAGCAGCTTTTGTAGCTGCGTATAATATGCGCTTCTTCGGTAATACCACAGGATATGGTGGGAATAGGGTTATAGCAGAAGATTTTTATCGTGCCTTAGGTGTGTAAATTTCCTTTCATGGGGATGGAACTTCCTGCTTCGCTTTGCCGTCCGCAAGGGAGAGAGTACGGTAAATTATATAAGTATGCTGAAAATGTAATGGAACGAGAAGACTAGGCTTAAACTTGAAGGGAGAAGCAGTTGTAATGAAAAAGATAATAGTAATTGTAGCTGTATTGTTTTGTGGATTCATGTCCTGGGCTAATATTTCCTCTGAGGTACAGGCGAACCCGGGTGTGAGGATAGATTATGGTGAGACATCCCATAATACACCGTGTTTTTGGTATGTGGATTTTGCTACTTTGAAAAAGTCCGGCACAAGTGATGACCAGATGATAAAAGTCAATGTTTCTTTAAATACGGAACAGTATACAATTTTGGAAAGGCACTACCAATTTATCAAGCAAAATGGCATCTGGGTATTTAAATGGACCGTACCGATGGGAGGCAAGCACAATGCGTCCGACTCTGGTCCGGTATGGCAGAATGTATCCAATGAGCGATTGGCAAATGATGTCTTGTATATTGTTCTTAACCACTAATTTAGGGGGAATATTTAATGTTTAAACGGATGGTATCAATTTTATGTGTTTTAGCAATAACGCTGTTTGGTGGTTATTCATTGGCGGAGGCCGCGTGGACAGTAACATCATCAGCTGCATCATCAGAGCAGGTGCCAAAGTACATGGAAAAAATTCCGTCTGGGATCCCCCAGAGTGTAGGCTCCCATATGATGCCTATAGGAAGGGCAGCAGATGGGAGTAGAATATGGGAGAGCTATGGCATAAATCTCTTCAAGAATTCAGTGAGATACGATAAGGCGACGGGAAGTGTGAGGGCTTGTCTTTACATAGATGACAACAACCATGAGCGCGTTAATAAAATGATGGACTACGTTCTGTGGGTGACCATTACGCCAAAAACAAAGAAGTTCAATATAGAAAGAGCGTATGCAGCCAAGCCACACAGTAACGGCTTGTGGGCGGCTAAATGGAGTAAGGCTGCCAAATTTCCGAAAAAGCTCACAATAGCTGACAAGATACCACCTTATAGCACTGAGGAAGAAAATGGTTGGGAAAAAGCTGTAGCGGGGATAATGGATACCTTGAAAGAGATAAAAACCAAGAGATATGCTGAATTAAGAGATTTTGATGACAATGTAATCCAGGCATCTGATGGTTATGTATATTGAAGAGGATATGCTAAGGGAAGAAAATTACCAACTATTTGCCGATTGACGAATAGTTGGTAAATGACTGAAAGGATGGAGCATAATGTTCACTTCGGGGATATGTTTAAGGAAGTGCCTTTGTTTGTGGGTATTTATTACAATACTTAATGTTATTCCTGTGTGGGCGAATGGTAATTTGCATATTGTGGACAAGCCGATTATTTGGACGGAGAACCGGGAACAGCTGATCAGGGATTATGCACAAACTCATTATGGGCTATCCCAAGTAACTATTGTACCGCAGGCAGTAGTGGTTCATTGGACGGCAGACTCAACATGGGAGTCGGCCTATTGGACTTTTTACAATGAAGCAAGAAGTGATGGAACACTTAATGTAGCTTCGCATTTTTTGGTAGACAGGGATGGCACCATAATACGCTTGACTGAGGAAACAGCTTTGAACCGACATGCTATTGGTTATAATTGGTGTGCCATAGGCATTGAAAATGTTGGTGGTGTTAATGGTCGGGAGGATCTGACGGAGGAGCAGCTACTAGCTAATATAGAGCTGATACGCTATTTGCATTCTAAATATCCGACCATAAGGTATGTGTTTGGCCATTATCAACAGGATAAGGCGCGGGAAAGTGGGCTTTATATTGAAAATGTAAGTGGATACCATTCATATAAAATTGACCCTGGGGCATCTTTTATGGAAGGATTGCGAATGGCCATGGAACAGGAAGGGCTAGTTTTCTACCCTGAATGAAGTAGATAAGAATCTAATATCATGGAGGATATCGTAGTTTGTCGAATACATGATGCGATAAATTTGTGATAAATACAAAGCAATGCAATGAGCAGATTTAAAAGGAGCTGTTTTACGGCTCCTTTTGTTGTGGTTAAATGTAAAAAATTCTATGAACAGTTATTGATAGTGGTTGTTATGAAATAGTATAATTATGATAAAATATAATAAAAATTATACTATATGGAGGGGCGATTATGCCAACAATAATAAAACCATCAGCGGCTATCAGGCAAAATTATAATGAAATAGCGAAGCTCTGTCGGGAATCGGCATCACCTGTTTATTTAACCAAAAACGGCGAAGGGGATTTAGTGGTGATGGATATAGATACCTATAATTGCCGGGAAGCGGCATTTGCTCTGCGGGAAGAATTGTTAGAAGTTGAAGAAGCACGGCGTGACGGGGTGCCAGATTTTTCCAGTGATGATGTGGCAGATATGATGAGACAGGCAGTGAAAAAGGCGGCTAAAAGATGAGATATCGAGTTGATGTATCGCCTAAAGCACAAGAACAATTAGTGGCAAAAGCTTCCGAGCTGACGATTATGCAAGATGAAGCATTAGGCAATCGCTTTGTAGATGCTTTTGTTGAGGCCAAGGAGTCTCTGGAAACACTGCCTGAGCGAGGGACTCGTCGTTTGCGATTTTTACCGGCTATTTACAGATTGATTCCTTTTTGGCCGCATTTGTGGTTGATTTATCGGGTAGGAAAAAAGGAAAAAGTTGTATATATTGATTTAATGGTAGATGATCGCAGTGATTATGGTAGTTTGTTCAATTTGTAAAATCAATTTATTTGCAACTAAAGAGTGTAATTGACGGATTGATACTTACTTATTATACTTATTAGGAACTATACTGGAAAATATAGAAGTGAGGTGAAATCACCGGACTGTACAAAGGTGGTCTGGTGTCTGTTTGCATAATATAGCAGAAGAAATTATTGAATTTGCCGATCGTAGCGAAGCAATGGCTTTGCTGGGAGAACGAGATGAATATATCCGGGTTTTGATGGAGAATTTTGATGCCCGGTTTATAAGCCGGGGGGAAGCCTTGGAAATAAGCGGAGAAGCTGCAGCTGTGGAGCCGGCGGCGAAAATCATGCGAGAGTTGCAATACCTGTATCGTCAGGGCAATGCCATTACCATGCATGAGGTTCGTTACAGCATCGGCTTGGTAAAGGGCGGCAAAGGTGAGGCTCTACACAGTCTGTTCAGTGACACTATTTTGGTAACCTCCCGGGGGCGGCATGTTCGGCCGAAAACCTTGGGGCAGCGGGTGTATGTGGATGCCATCAAGAGAAATTCCATTACTTTTGGGGTTGGACCGGCGGGAACGGGTAAAACCTATTTGGCGGTGGTTCTGGCTTGTGCGGCCCTTCGTAATCGGGAAGTGGAGCGGATTATTCTCACCCGGCCGGCAGTGGAAGCCGGAGAAAAGCTGGGCTTTTTGCCTGGTGATTTACAGGAAAAGGTAGATCCATATTTGCGGCCACTATACGATGCTCTGCAGGATATTATTGGTCAGGATATGTACCAAAAGCTCATGAGCAAGGGTGTTATTGAAATTGCTCCATTAGCTTATATGCGGGGGCGGACCCTGGAAAATGCCTATGTCATTTTGGATGAGGCCCAAAACACCACCTCCAAGCAGATGAAGATGTTTTTGACCCGCTTGGGCTTTGGTTCCAAGATGGTGGTCACCGGTGACCCAGGCCAGATTGATTTGCCTAGAGGGGTTACCTCGGGTCTGTTGGAGGCCAGTCATGTGCTGGATAATGTGAAGGGAATAGAGATTGTAAAGCTGGAAGCTATGGATGTAATCCGGCATGATGTGGTGGCCAGAATTGTGGAAGCTTACGACCGTTATGAGGAACGTCAGCGTGATGAATAAGGAGAAGATGGAATGGATGTAATTATTAGCCGGGAACCGGAAAATTTACAAATTGATGCTGAAATCGAGGATATTGTGCGCCGGGCAGCGGAGGTCACCGGACCTTTGTATGGGGTGGAAAATGGTGAGGTCAGCATTACCTTGACTAATAATGAGAATATCCATGAATTAAATCGTCAGTACCGGGGCCTTGATAAGCCTACGGATGTACTGTCCTTTGCCTTTGCTGACAGTATTGATGATGAACCGGAGATTGCCGGGGGCTCGGAAACAGAGGTATTGGGCGATATTATTATTTCTGTGGAAAAGGCTGAGAGCCAGGCCAAAGAATATGGCCACAGCCTGAAACGGGAGCTGTCCTTTCTGACGGTGCATGGTATGCTGCACTTGCTGGGCTATGACCATATGGACGAGGAAGAACGGCTGGAAATGGAAGAAGAGCAGCGGTATGTTATGGGCAAGTTGGGCATCAGCCGGGATGGCGAGGATGCCGACCTGAATTTGCCTTTGGCCCAGGCCCCGGAAGTGGTGCGAGATAAGAGTGCTTATATCGATGTTAATTCCCTGTCGCAGCCACTTAAGAAGGAACTGCCCAAGGATTATAAGTCCGGCTTTGTGGCCGTTATCGGCCGGCCAAATGTGGGTAAGTCCACCCTGATTAACAGCCTTATTGGTCAGAAGATTGCCATTATGTCCGATAAGCCTCAGACTACCCGTAACCGGATAATGTGCGTACTTACCAAGCCTGATGTGCAGATGGTATTTTTGGATACCCCAGGTATCCATAAGCCTATCGACAAATTGGGAGAATACATGGTAAAGGCTGCCGAGGGAACTCTGCAGGAAGTGGATGCCATAATTTTTGTGGTGGATGCCAATGAAAAGTTTGGCCCAGGGGAGCGCTATATTCTGGAGCGGCTCCAAAAGACCCAAAAGCCTGTGGTATTGGCTATTAATAAAGTCGATTTGCTGGAGGATAAGGGAGCGTTGCTGCCGATAATCACCAGTTACAATGATAAATATAACTTTGCGGCTACTGTTCCTATTTCCGCCAAGGAGGAGAACAACCTGGATGGGTTGCTGGAGGAGGTTAAGTCGCATCTGGCCAGAGGACCGCAGTATTATCCGGAGGATATGGTTACTGACCAGCCGGAGCGGTTGATTATTGCCGAGATGGTGCGGGAAAAGGTGTTGCACCTGACCCGGGATGAGGTACCTCATTCTATTGCCGTTGATGTGGATGAAATGACAGTGCGGGATAATGGCGATAATTATGTCCGGGCCACCATCTACGTGGAGCGGGATTCCCAAAAGGGGATTATCATTGGCAAGAAGGGGGCCATGCTGAAAGAAATTGGTGCATTGTCCCGTCAGGATATTCAGATGCTGTTAGGTGGTAAAGTCTTCCTGGATTTGTGGGTTAAGGTCAAGAAGGACTGGCGCAACCGGGACAGCATCCTTAAAGGATTCGGTTTTGAGTAATGGCACAGTATGAAACCGAAGCCCTGGTCTTAGGGGTAAAAAACTGGGGTGAAGCGGATAAAATCGTTACCCTTCTATCTAAGGAACATGGCAAAATTATGGCAACGGCCTTCGGTTGCCGACGCCCCAAAAGCCCCTTGGCGGGTTCTCTGCAGATGTTCAATGAAGTGAATGTACAGCTTACCAAAGGTGAACGGCTGGATACAATACGACAATGTACTATCAAGCGGGCTTATCGGGCCCTTAGCAGCGACTTCGCGGCCATGGCTTATGGCGCCTTTGTGGCAGAATTAGCCACTAATCTGGCGGTGGAGCATTTTCCCCAGACTGATATGTATAACAAGCTGGTGGAAATATTTGGAGCCTTCGGAAATCGCAATCCCCGGATTGCGGCTTTGGCTGCGGCCTATCAGCTATTGGAATTTTCCGGTATGCAGCTGTCCTACCAGCGCTGTATCCGCAGTAATGAAGAAATAACCGGTGAAGGTATATCGGCGGTATGT
>CACZYN010000064.1 GCA_902785445.1 uncultured Anaerovibrio sp. | reverse complement strand
GGATAGCCTCATGAGCATCCTGGGCCTTCTTCCCCGCCTGGTAAACATTGGCTTTGGCTGGATAATAGCTATCCCCAAAATTAGTGAGAATGTATTCCTTGGCCTCCCCCATTGCCTGGTCTGAAATACGGGTAGAGTCAGTACGCATATATGTAATGAGACCCACTGGTCCCTTGCGCCCTAAATCAATACCTTCATACAGCTGCTGGGCAACCATCATGGTACGTTTGGAAGTAAAGCCTAGTTTTCTGGCAGCATCCTGCTGCAGGCTGCTGGTAGTAAATGGCGCAGTGGCTTTGCGAACCCGCTGGCGATTTTTTACATCATCAACCAGCCACTGACAGCCTTCCAGCTTGGCTTGAACCTTGGCGGCATCCTGCCCATTATTGATATCGACCTTCTTGCCATCAATCTGGGCCAACTCAGCTTCAAACTGCGGGGATTTCCCTTTTTTCAGCTTGGTACCGATAGTCCAGTATTCCACGGAAACGAAATTTAAAATCTCATCTTCCCGCTCGGCCCTTACGCACCTTACGCCAAAGCAACGGACTTAATTTATAGCCCACAATCCGGTCCAGCATCCGCCGGGCCTGCTGGGCATCCACCCGATCAATATTAATCGGATGGGGCTCCTTTACTGCAGCCTGAATAGCTCCTTTGGTTATTTCATTAAATACGATACGGCAATCCGAGGACGCATCAATATCAAAGATATGAGCCAAATGCCAGGCGATGGCCTCTCCCTCCCGGTCCGGGTCACTGGCCAGATATACTTTATCCGCTTTGCTGGCTTCTTTTTTCAATTCCTTTATGAGAGCGCCCTTGCCTCGTATGTTGATGTATTTAGGCTCAAAATTATTGTCCACATCAATGGCAAATTGACTTTTCGGTAAATCCCGCAAATGCCCCATGGAGGCCTTTACAACATAGCCCTTACCCAGATATCGCTCAATGGTCTTGGCTTTAGTAGGCGACTCCACTAGCACCAATGTATTCTTGGTGCCCTTTGTCGTCTTGTTGCCCTTGGCCTTTTTAGTTGCCTTGGTAGATGTCTTTTTTATTTTCACTTTTTCATTTTGGGTTGCAGCCACAAAATGTCCCCCTTTTCCCACGCTAACGGTTGCTAAATCTCCCACCTCCCAGGTGGAAGATGAGCACCCATAAGCTCTGGATTAATTCGACTAAATTCAGTAGGAGTATAAAATTCCTACTGAATAAGTCTCATTTTATTTTCTCACATACATATGTGTTTTATCACTGCGAACCAATCCCTTTATTTCCAGCTGGAGCAAAATAACGCTCAACTGGGCTGGGCTGGCTGTTGGTAATTGAAAGATTATGTCATCGATGGACATGGGTATATCCGGACGCAGGAGAGAGTAGATCTCCCTTTCCTCCCTTGATAAAGCACAATCTTTTTCCATCTTACCATTTTTTTGGGATAAAGTCTTTAATTTTATTTTACCCCTATATTCAATTATTATATCCTCACTGTCAAGTACCGGCTTGGCTCCTTGCTGAATAAGTTGATTGCTGCCAATGCTTCCATCTGCGAAAATACTGGCTGGAACGGCAAAAATATCCCGTCCAAATTCCAAACCTAATTTGGCTGTTATAAGGGAACCACTTCGCTGAGCCGCCTCCACCACCAGCACTCCCAGGGACATGCCGGCAATAATCCGGTTTCGGGCAGGAAAATGGTGTTTTAGCGGTGGCGTACCGGGAAGATATTCGGAAATCACTGCGCCCTTTTCAGCGATTTCAGCCAAAAGCTTTCGGTTGGCGGCAGGATAGGAAATATCCAAACCGCAGCCCAAAACCGCTTCAGTAACCCCTGTAGACAAAGCTCCCCTATGGCTTTCCGTATCCACTCCATAGGCACCTCCGCTAACTATACAAAAGCCTTGCCCGGCCAGAGAAACACTGAACTTTTCCGCTACCGCCCTACCATAGGAAGTTATCTTCCGAGACCCTACCATGGCAATACGCGGGCAAGCATTTTGCAACTTTCCCCGGTAAAACAACACCAAGGGCGGATTATAAGCTTCCTTTAAAAGTGGCGGATATTCCTTCTCCGTGATAGTACACAAGGAAAGATGGAGCTTTTGACACTGCTCTGCCAGCTTATGTGGGTAATCGGGATGCTCCAGGCGAAAAGCAAGCAAAGCCTGTACCTGAATATCTGTCAATAGGTGAGAGCATTTCAGCTCTTCATCTGTCGCCCGCCAGATACTTTCTCCCGTAACAAAGTGTTCCAATAGGCCTTCCAATGGAGCCTCAGAAAGTTCAGGTATGTTTTGTAAAATTGCCAAATAATATTTATCCATTTTTCACCTCATACTTAATATTATTAATAATTTTATATTTCTCTTTAATAATATTAAATATTTTCATCTATGTGAAGTATTTTTTAATCATTTGGCAGGACTAATCAATATAAAAGCTGGGAAATATACAATATTTCCCAGCCAAAATTATTTCTTTTTTTATCAGTGGGTGAACAATTCATCCCAAAAGGCATAAAGTACCATGGCCAAAACCAAGGCAAATACCACTATGTCTCCCATAATCACACATCCTCAAGGCGTGGATTGTCACTAAAGGCCCGACCGGCTTTAGCGCAAGGCTTACCATCAACCAGAACAATATCAGCGGTAAAATCGGCATTGGTAGCAAAGATATTACTGCCTACTGCATATACATCCACCGGTACATTATTGGTTTCAAAAAGGCGGATACGCTCCGGATTAAAGCCACCGGAAACCATAATCTTTACATGCTGGAAGCCTTCCTTGTCCAAAGCCTCACGAACATTTCTGACCAGCTGCTCATTTACCCCGGTTGGTTTAAAATGCCCCATCTGACCGATAAGGGATTTGTCCACCATCTTGTCCGAAGTGTCAAGACGAACTCCGTAGAGCTTGTCCCCTAATTCCCGAGCTACCTTCAAGCTTGTACCCACACAGTCATTATTGAAATCAACCAAAGCTACCCGATTAATTTTCGGATCAATATACTCATCAAACATCTGGGTAGCCTTCAGGGTATCTCCACCGCAAGCAGCAATCAGTGCGTGAGGAATAGTACCAGCCGCCTCAATTCCCCAGCTCAAAGCATTGGCTGGAGTAGAAACATTGGCCATACCGCCGATTTTAGCCGCATAACCATCTCCCTTTTGTACCGCGTAATGATCAAAACGGGACGGGAAGAACAATACCGGCTTACCATTAGCCGCTTCCACTGCTTTGGCACAGTTGGTCGCTACCTTGGTCTGACGGGCAATAATTCCCAAATATACCGTTTCCAAATGACTGAAATCCGCCAAATCCCCTTCAATGGTCATAACGGTCTCCCATGGTTCAATTTTATCCCCATCGTGGAGAGCCCGTATTTTAATCTTCTCAGGGTGATAAGCACACCGTTTAATAAGGGCAATCGCCTCATCTATACCGCACAAGGTGGCATAATCACGCTGAAAAATCTGCATGGTAACCCTTGGATGGTAATTGGCGTGATTAAGGATTTCCTGAGTGCGCAAAAAATAAATATCACTATACAAACCGCTCTTAATCTCTTCTACCGGAAAATCAAAACTTTCTGGATTAAGTCGTTTCTTTGCCATAAATAATGATGCCTCCTAAATATTAACCTATGTTACGTAAAATAATTATACCCTGTATGACATGTACTTATGATACAATGAAAGCATAAGCAAAGCAATAGAAAAAGGAGATTTTCCCATGGAAAGCACCATAAGAATATTAAATACCACCTCCCTTATAGATATTGAACAGGAATTAAAAAACATCGGCGTATCCAAAAGAGGCCAAGATATCATGAGGGAAAAGCTCATTTTCCACGTAATTAAAATTGAACAGGTGGATACCAGAGCGGCTAATATATTGAAGCAAACCATGCTAAGTCAGGGAGCTGAGGCAGCGGTATCCGCCAGCACAGTAAACCTTAGTGCCAGCCATACAGATGTTATTGTGGGGGCGACCTTAAAGCAGCTGCGGCTGGCGATAGTTAGGCTGAAGGAACAACCCTGGGGACTGAAGAAAATCGGCGAAGATTTGGAAAATATGCTTTTATAGCGTATTTTTTGCAGGAAAAAAAAATCTGTTGGCGAAGTATTCCCAGTATAGGTAGTTTAATATTGTTAGGGGGAGCTGATTTTAGTGGCAAAAATTAAAATTATTAACATGATGTTTTATGGTTTCCACGGTCAATATGAATATGAGCGGGAACAGGGCCAGAAATTCTACTTCGATGTGGAAGTAACCACCAAAAACGACAAGGTTGTAGAAAGCGACAGTATTGAAGATACTATCAATTCCAGCACTATTTATTCTACAGTGAAGGATGCTGTTGAAAACAAAAAATTCCATTTATTGCAGGCCTTGGGTGGACACATTGGCGATAAACTTATTGCTCAAAATCCAGTTGTGGCTGAAGTAATGGTCAGAATCCGTAAACAATATGTTCCTATTTCCGGTGCCTTGGATTATGTTGAGGTTGAAGTGGTTCGAAAGGCAGAATAATTTTTTTACGAAATATGCTAAAAGGCTTGTCCAGAAAGAACAAGCCTTTTTTAGTGCAAAAAAATTGGCGAAGCGGTTAAGCTTCGCCAAAAATCTTAGAGAATTCTTCGTGCGCCGATGTAGCAAGATCCCCAATAACCACTGTACAAGGAATCAATAGCAACGCCACGGCTGGAAGATGCATTAATGAAGGAACCATCGCCAAGATAGATACCTACATGGGATGCACCATAATCATAGGTAGAGAAGAACACCAAATCACCTGGTATCAACTCGCCACGGGATACTGGCATACCTACCTCATACTGAGCATCAGCTGTACGTGGAAGATAAACACCAGCATTAGCAAATACATAACGCACATAACCAGAGCAGTCAAAGCCGCTTGGAGTAGTGCCACCAAAAACATATGGTACACCGATGTAATTCATCGAATTGGCAATGACACGACGGGAAACAGAGTTAAAGCTACGGCTAACCTGTGGCATCTCTCTGCCCATCAATGCGGAATAGGTAGTAGGGCCTACCAAACCATCAGCATTCAGTCCCTGAGAACTCTGGAAGCTTTTTACTGCCTCCGCTGTGGCTGGTCCAAAATCGCCATCTGCGGCTACATCATAACCGAGGTTGGCTAACTGACCTTGAATTTCCGCTACCTCACTGCCCTGATCTCCCATACGAAATGCGTTCGCATTGCATACGGCAAAACAGCACACAAAAACCATGGATAGCGCCAATACGCGCATAATCTTACCCAAAAAGACACTCCTCTCTCTATACGCCTACGAGGTTAGCTGCCGGGTTAGGGCAGAGAAGACTACCCTTTAAGATCAGCTTCCGCCAAAGGCATGACTGATTTTCATTCACCCCAAAAAATTGGTTCCCCCGCTCCGTGGGCTGGATTAGGCTTCCTATATATGTATATAGCCCATCATTTATAACATTATGAGTGATCAATAAGCCGAGTTCTGTACCGCTTGCGCGGTGACAATCATTTATCTGGACTGCCAGTTACCTGACAGCTCTAGCGACACACCCGGAAGGTCTGCGGGCCGCTTCATATCCTTCCCTATTCGGTCTTGCTCCATGTGGGGTTTATCAAGCCAGCCAGTCACCTGACTGCTGGTGCGCTCTTACCGCACCTTTCCACCCTTACCTGCCAAGCAGGCGGTTTCCTTTTCTATGACACTTTCCCTGAGGTCACCCTCGCTGGACGTTATCCAGCACACTGCCCTTTGGAGCCCGGACTTTCCTCAAACGCCTAGTACACTGGCACTAGTCGTCAGCGATTGTCTTTCACGCTCATAACGCTAATATTATATCATTGTGAAAATTTTGTGTCAAATCGCAGGACTTATATCTGAGTAACTGTTGATAATATTATGATTATCTTTTTGTTAGCTTGGACAGTTTTTGTATTTTCTGTTCGATATTGTCAGCCTGTGTAATATCAGTAACTACAGCAAAAGTTCGTCCGCCATGTTCCCAAACTTCAAAAATATTTTCTTCTTTTATTCCTCCGATTGCGACAAAAGGCACAGCAGAATTTTTTGCCGCATACTCCACATAGGAAAACCCAACTGGCACAGCACTTTTCTTGGTAGGGGTAGCAAAAACTGGTCCTACACCAACATAATCTATTATATCCTTTAACTTATTAGCATCCTCCAGCTGTTCTGGGGAGTGAGTAGAAAGACCGATAACCATATGATCCCCCACCAGATTTCTTACTGCCTCCGGTGGCAAATCCTCCTGACCAATGTGAACCCCATCCGCCCCCACGGCCAAAGCTAAATCCACAAAATCATCAATTATAAAGGCCGCCCCATATTGGCTAGTCAGTTTTCTGAGCTTCATGCACTCTTCATAACGCTCCAGAGCTGATTTCTCCTTCTCCCGGTACTGGATAAAGCGTATGCCGGACTCCAGCATAGCGGTCACTACCTGATAATTGTTCCGCCCCAGGGAAGCTTTCTCAGCAGTGATACCATATATTGGAAAAGCATGGAACAGCTTCATTATCTCATTTCGTGTCATCCTCTAGTCCTCTTTTCCCACAACACAGAAAAAATCCGTGGATATATTGTCCTCAACTATTTCCACATCTTCGCCCTTATTGGTTGCTTCACTGCGCAAATAATTCGCCAGAGACTTTACCATGGGATATTCTGTGGCAAAATGGCCGGCATCAATAATGTTAATGCCCAATTTAACTGCCTGCTGTGCCTCATGATACTTCAGATCGCCAGTAATATACAGGTCAGCGCCTTTAAATGCCGCCTTGGAAATAAAATCTGCTCCGGCTCCACTACAAACAGCCACCTTGGAAACCTTCTCCTGACCTCCTTTTACCACCCTTACATGTTTAGCATTGAGGCTGGCACATAGCTGACGGGCATAATCCTGTAAGGCCACCGGTTTTTCCAAATAGCCAATCCGTCCCATAAAATCCTTATCATTATCTTCACAAGGCACAAATCCCGTAACCCGTTTCAAGCCACATAATTCAGCCAGCAAATCATTACAGCCCCCTTGAGCTATATCCAAATTTGTGTGAGCTGAGTACACAGCAATATTATGACTGAGTAAATCCTGCAGCATTTTCCCATCATATAAATCTGTACGAATATTCATCAAGCCCTTAAAGAGCATAACTGGATGATGGCTTATAATCATGTCAGCACCAATTTCAATGGCCATATCCACTACTGGCTGGCTCACATCCAGACAAACCAAAATCTTGCTGACATACTGCTCCGGACTCCCCACCTGAAGGCCAGGATTGTCCCATTTTTCGGCCAGACGCTTAGGAGCAAGCTGCTCCAATATGGTCATTATGGTTTGACACTTCATGACAAATATTCCTCCAATAGTTTTATTCTTCGTTGGTATTCCTGTAACTTATCCAAGGTATTGGCACCACCCCGTTGTAATTCAACAGCTATCTTGGACAGTACATCAATATTACTTTGAACATATTCCCTGAACAGCTCCGGTTGCTTTTTTAGCAGCACTGGACCCAAAATAAGTTCTGCCTCCAGGGGCATAGGTGCTGTCCCAGGTGCGGCCTTAATTATCTGGTAGAGGCGCCCTTCAGCTTTGACCAGCTGTTCATCCTCAATGTGCCAATCATGTTCATAAAGCCACTGTCGTAAATATTCCTGACCATTCTGAGGCTGCAAAACAACGCATTTTAACTTGGCAAATACATTTGGACTAGCTTCCAAAATATCTGCCTCCAGCTTGCCCCCCATACCGGCAATGCAAACCGTTTCCACTTCACTGGGAGTAAGGGGAGAAAGACCGTCTCCCTGCCGGACTTCAATATTATCTTCAAATCCCGCCTCCCTAATGGTTCGGCGGGCCGCTTCGCAAGGACCGGCATTCAGGTCTGCAGCGATTACTTTTCTATTTTCATTTGCTCTATAAAGCTCTATAGCCAAATAGGCATGATCAGTGCCTATATCAGCCACACTGCAGTCATGGGGCACAAAATCCGCCACCGCCTGAAGTCGCGCATCTAACATATTATCACCTCAATTTGAAAAGGGGACGGCATATGCTGTCCCCTTAATTTTAATTCTATGAAGGCCCTTAGTCCAGGAAATCCTTCAGCTTCTTGCTGCGAGTTGGATGACGCAGCTTTCTGAGCGCCTTAGCCTCAATCTGACGAATACGCTCACGGGTAACCCCGAAGCTCTGCCCAACTTCCTCAAGAGTACGAGCCCGACCATCCTCAATACCAAACCGCAATACCAATACCCGCCGCTCACGATCGGTCAAGGTATCCAAAACCTCTGTAAGCTGCTCTTTAAGCATCATAAAGGAGGCTTGTTCAGCTGGTGCCGGAGCATCGTGGTCCTCAATAAAGTCTCCCAAATGAGAGTCCTCCTCCTCACCAATCGGTGTCTCCAGAGAAACTGGCTCCTGGGCGATCTTCATGATTTCCCGAACCCTATCCACACTAATATCCATCTTCTTGGCGATTTCATTAGGCTTTGGATCCCGGCCCAAATCCTGAACCAGCTGTCTGGTTACCCGAATGAGCTTATTAATGGTTTCAACCATATGTACCGGGATACGGATAGTTCTTGCCTGGTCAGCAATAGCTCTGGTAATGGCCTGTCTAATCCACCAAGTGGCATAGGTACTGAACTTATATCCCTTGGTATGGTCAAACTTCTCTACAGCCTTAATAAGTCCCAGGTTACCTTCCTGAATAAGGTCAAGGAACAACATGCCACGCCCTACGTAACGCTTGGCAATACTTACAACCAAACGAAGATTGGCCTCAGCCAGCCGCTTTTGCGCATCCTCACCATTAGCTTTGGCAGTATATAACTCTTCTATTTCACTATCGGTAAGAGGAGCTATCTCTATCTCCACTGCCCCCAAATCCTCATTGTACTTGGCAAAGGTCTCAGTGTCGAATTCCTCATCCTCTATAATACTGTCCTTATACTGACCCACAATGGTGGTGATAATATCATTTTTAAGATGCAGATACTTACGGGCAACATTATTATTGTCCAAATTAAGCAGGCGAGCCCACTCAGAGATTGGTCTTACACTGTCCCGACCAGATTTCTCGTCCTTTTTGACAATAGAATCCGCAGCTATACACAGCTCCGCCGAAACACCGGACTCCATTCTTCTGGCCAATTCCTTTTCTTCGGAACCAGTCAAAAGAGGCACCCGACCGATCTCCTTGAGGTACATACGCACTGGATCATCTATATTCACACCATCAGGTATATTAATGCCTACTTCAACATCTACATCATCGTCTTCGTCAGGTTTATCAACATCATCGTCTGAAACATTGTCATCAAATGACACTTCTACACCATTCTTAC
>CACZYN010000063.1 GCA_902785445.1 uncultured Anaerovibrio sp. | reverse complement strand
AACATGGCCGTGGCTTTGCTGTAGTAGCTGAAGAGGTTCGTAAACTAGCGGCTGAGTCTCAGTCTTCCGCTGAGGAAATTCGCCAGCGCATCGGCAATATTCAGACAGAAACTGCCAAGGCAGTTAAGACCATGGAAAATGGTACTACCGATGTTCAGGAAGGTATTGAAGCTATCCGCAATGTAGGTGAGCAGTTCAAGGAAATCATGACCAAGGTAAGCGGTATCAGTGATCAGATGAAGGATATTGATTCTTCTGTGGAAACCGTATCCAGAGGGGCCCAGAGTATCGTTGAGGCTGTTGATTCCATTGATACTGTCAGCCGGGATACTGCTAATCAAACCCAAACTATTTCTTCCGCTACTCAGGAGCAATCAGCCTCCAATGAGGAAATTGCGGCAGCTGCCCATTCCTTGTCTCAGCTGGCTGAGGAAATGAACAGTGAAGTAAGCAAGTTTAAATATTAATATATTTCCTGGGAGAGTCGTGACAGGATGTTAAGACATTTTGTTGCGGCTCTTTTGTATTAATTTGAACAATGGGGTTATAAAAATGGATTTTTACCATTTTTTTAAAGGATTTTTGAATTCATAAGTAGAATAACAATACAGTTAAAAAGTTAAAGCTTTTTTACTGTGCTATAGGCTATTTATGATAGCTATTATGTTACCCTAAAAGGATGGTGGTCTTTTATGAATTTAAAACAGAAATTTGCCATTTTGGCGGCCTGTTGTGGTTTGCTGATGGCGATTATATCGATTGTTGGCTTATATTCCGCCAACAATACCTTGGAGGAAAGCGTTGAGGCAGAGCTGATGGCTTCAGTTCAGGCTGAAAATGGCAAAATTAGTAAGTGGGTGGAGGAAAAGGCAGCTATGGCCAGGGCTTCCGCTGATGTTATCGTCGATGCCGGTGCCAATAGTGCCACCATTACTAATAAGAGTAATTTGGCCATGGGTAAAAATGATTCAGATATTTTAGCAATGGCAGCGGGCAGCAAGGAGGGAATGTTCTACAGCTATAAGGATGGGGATATTTCTGCTGATATTGATCCGAGAACTCGGGATTGGTTTATTGCTGCCTCCAAAACCAAAGATCCGTTTGTGACGGAAGCTTATGAGGATGCGGTTACCCATAAAATGGTTGTTTCCTGTATAGCACCTTTTAATGGTACGGATGGTCAGTTCTATGGTGCTATTTGTGAGGATGTGGAAATCAGCAAGATTGTAGAAATGATTGCTGACTTTAAATATCGGGGTAATGGTGCGGGCTATGTTGTTCAGCCAACTGGTGAAATTATTGGTTCCAATGATGGTACTGCCCCATTAGAGAAGGTGGAGAACAAGCCTTGGGGTAAAAAGTTTGCCGAAATGGTCCAAAAAGGGCAGGGATACTTTGTTGAGGACGGTAATGTAGTCGCCTATACCACTTTGCAGGATACCGGTTGGTTGGCAACAGTAGTTGTAGACGAGGATGTGGTTTATGCTCCAGTAACCAGCCTGCGAAACACCTTTATTGTTGTATGTGTTGTGGGTATTTTCCTGATTATGGCTGCCTGCATGATGTTTGGTAAGCAGCTGGGCGGTGTTGCTGTGTCCTTGAAGGATGCTGCCGAGGAAATGGCCAATGGTAATTTGTCTGCTCCACCAATTGAAATCACCACAGCGGATGAATTGGGGGAAATGGCCCATTCCTTCAATAAAATGCATGAACATTTAAGAAATGTTATAAGACGTATGGCTAATACAGCCAGCCAGGTGGCCGCTGCTTCCGAGGAGCTTACAGCCAATGCCTCACAGTCAGCAGATGTTTCTGTTAGTGTGGCGGAGACTGTGGGTGATATGGCCAGCGGTATGGATTCCCAGTTGGAAGATATCAATGTAGCCAAGCAGAATGTTGATATGGTTTATGGGGATATTCATAACATGGCTGCCAAGGCCAAGCAGGTTTCTGAGGCTACCTCGATGGCTACGGCTGCTGCCAGCATGGGACAAAAATTGATGGAAGATGCCATCGGTAAGATGAATAATATAGACCGCAGTGTTACTAATTCCTCAGCGGTTGTGGCTAACTTGGGTGAAAATTCCCAGCAGATTGGTCAGATAGTTGATGCAATTTCCGCTATTTCCGAGCAGACCAATCTTTTGGCCTTGAATGCAGCTATTGAGGCTGCCCGGGCTGGTGAGCATGGTCGGGGATTTGCGGTAGTTGCGGAAGAGGTTCGTAAATTAGCAGCTGAATCCCAGTCTTCTGCGGAGGAAATCCGGCAGCGTATTGGCAGTATTCAGACGGAAACCGTCAAGGCGGTTAAGACTATGGAAACTGGTACCACCGATGTTAAGGAAGGTATTGAGGCTATCCGCAATGTCGGCGAGCAGTTCAAGGAAATCATGGCCAAGGTTAGTGGCATTGGCGATCAGATGAAGGAAATCAACGACTCCGTTGAAACTGTATCTCAGGGAGCAAATAGCATTGTAGAAGCCGTTGATTCCATTGATGCAGTTAGCCGGGATGCGGCTGACAAGACCCAGACGATTTCTTCCTCTACGGAAGAGCAGTCGGCTTCCAATGAAGAGATTGCCGCAGCGGCTCATTCTTTGGCTAAGTTGGCCGAGGAAATGAACGACGAGGTAAGCAAGTTCAGATATTAATGATGAAATAGTTTTAGGGCTCTGAAAGGTGCTTAGGCATCTTTCAGAGCCTTTTTGTTGTAGAATATTTTTTTTAATTATTGTAAAATCAAAGGTGGTAAGAGGGTGATTTATTGCAACGGTTGATTTTGTATGCAGTTATGATAACTTCCTTCATTGGTGCTCTGGTGGGAAGTGGTATAAATGTGGCCTTACCATCTATTGGCCAGGAGTTTGGCGCAGGGGCCGGTGATTTGAGCCGGGTAGCTGCGGCTTATCTCTTTGGTTCGGCAATTTTTACCTTGCCTTTGGGGAAGGCAGCCGATATTTTTGGCCGGATGAAATTATACAAAATAGGTATTGTTTTCTTTTCACTGTTGCTGATAGTTGGGGGATTTTCCCAGTCAGTGGAATTCCTTTGTGGTATTCGGTTTTTACAGGGGGGATTTATGGCCATGGTATTTGGCCCTGGTATGGCAGTATTGGTGTCCGTATATGAAAAATCCATGCGGGGTAAAATATTAGGCTATTCCACAGCAGCGGTTTACGTGGGGCTTACTTGCGGTCCGGCTATTGGCGGTTTTATTTGTCACTATTTTGGCTGGCGGTGGTTTTTCTACCTCACTGGTTTGGTAGCCGCCTCGGGACTGATTTTTCTGTGGCAAGTAAAGGAAGAATGGTATGGTGACCGGGAAGGCAAGTTTGATATTGCAGGCAGCCTTTGTTATATGATAACGGCCCCATTGCTGTTATATGGCTTTTCGGAAATCAGCCGACAGGAAATAGGTATATTTCTGTTTATAGCCGGTATATTGGGCCTATTGCTCTTTATATGGCAGGAATGTAAGGCTGAATGCCCTATGCTGGATGTAAACTTGTTCATAGGTAATAAGGCGTTTTCTTTTAGTAATCTGGCAGCTTTGTTGCATTATGCCGCCACCTTTGCCATAAGTTTCCTGTTGTCGTTGTACTTGCAGGTGGTGTGTGGGTTGACGGCACCGGAAGCAGGTAGTATTTTATTACTGCAGTTCATGGTTATGGCAATATTATCTCCTAAAGCAGGCTCCTTATCAGACCAAATTGAACCAGGAAAAGTGGCGTCGGTGGGAATGACCATAAATTGTATAGGTTTGTTGGTGCTGTCATCCTTGGACGAAGGCAGTCCGCTATTTCTGGTAGGTGGTATATTGGTGGTAATTGGCGTGGGCTTTGCCCTCTTCGCTTCTCCGAATAATAATGCCATTATGAGTGCAATCAGTCCCCGGTATTATGGTACCGCATCCTCTTTGTTAGCTACTATGCGGATAATTGGCCAGGCTATATCCATGGCCATAGTGACTATTGTGATGGATGTAAATGCAGTAAAATCCATAAACGGAGCCGATAACAGCGGACTTCTTTATGCCATGGCAATGATTTTCCGGATATTTGCTTTTGTGTGTTTGTTAGGAGTAGGAGCTTCCCTGGCCCGGAATAAGAAAGAACAAATATAGTTCAAATCTGTGCCTTGGTGGTATATAATATAAGTTGTAGATTAAATTTTATGATTTGGGGTATGGCAATGGTTAAGGGGCTTCGGCATAGAATTTATTTATTGTTTTCGCTGACTGCTGTTATGGCGATAATAATGATGTGTCTTAGTAATAAAATAGGGAATCGTCTTTTGGGTGAACTCTCTCTGGAAAAGGCGAATGGCTTGTTGTGGGAGCTGGATAAGGCGCTGTTGCTTTTGTTTGTCCTCTTTGTCTTAGGGGTGGGTTATTGTCTGTTTTGTGATATAAAGCAGATAATGACTCAAAAAGCTTATTCTGTTCGGGATGCTGTTACCCAGTTGCCTAATATAGCGGCTTATCATGAGGATATTACCAATATTCTTTGCAGTGATGAAGAGCCACAGGATTATATTATGGTGGCCATGGATATTGATAAATTCAAGACGGTAAATGAAATTTTTGGCTTTACCTGCGGTACCAAGATAATAAAAATGGTAGCCAGCATGCTTAAGAATAGGCTGCAGGAAGGTGAACAGTGTTACAGGATCAGTAATGACCTGTTCTATTTATTGTTGAAGAGTCAGGGAAGGTCAGCTGATTTTGAACGTATACGCGATGTTTTGGATAGCATTGCCATTGATTTGGTGTCCACCGATGATCAGGATTTCCTTGATGGTATTGATGGCGGTATTTACAATCATGCACTGTCCTTCTCCGCTGGTGGTGTGATCATTAAGGCCAAGGAAATGCGGGAGAGCTTGCAGGGCTTTGAGGGAGAGGATCTCCAGGAGCGCTGTCTGGAGCTGGTGGCTAAAATTGGTGATAACGCCAACATTGCCCGCAAAGAGGGAAAGAACAAGAATGTAAATTCTGTGTCTATATTTGACGAAAGCATGCGTCAGGCCATTTTAGAGGATAAAAAAATAGAGGATGCGTTTCTTATTGGTATTGAACGGGGCGAATTTATGATTTATTATCAGCCTAAGTTCTATATCCATGGAGAAGAGGCTGTCCATGGCGGAGCGGAAGCCTTGATACGCTGGGATAGCAACGAGTTGGGCTTTATGCCACCAGGTAAATTCATTCCGGTTTTTGAACGGGATGGAAACGCTATACGGTTGGATATGCATGTGGTGGATTTGGTTTGTCAGAATATCTGTGAATGGCGCTCAAAGGGGTTAGAGGTTGCCCCAATTTCCATCAATGTCTCCCGGCCGACAATGGTCAACGGGCCAGGCTATATCGAATTTGTTAAAGAAAGACTGTTTTTGTATGATGTGCCTCAGGAACTGATTGATTTTGAGATATTGGAGAGTTCTTCCGAGGTTGACGAGGATATGGTGGTAAATTTTGTCAATGAAATTCATAGCCAGGGCTTTAAGATTTCTATTGATGATTTTGGTACCGGTATGTCCTCCTTGGGCCTGCTCAGACGCATTCCGCTGGATACTTTGAAGCTGGATAAAAGCTTCTTTGACAACATGAGTCTTAATATGACGGAAAAGGAAACCGCGGTTATTCGTTACATGATACAGATGGCCAAAACAATGGGGATAAGAACTATCGCCGAAGGAATTGAGGAGAAGTTCCAGGTGGATATTTTGAGGAAATATGGCTGTGATATGGTACAGGGATACTACTTCAGCCGTCCGTTGTCCGTTCCGGATTACGAAAAAATGTTAAATAAAGAAAATTAATAGGATGGCAGTGTCAAGCTGCCATCCTGTTTATTTTCCGTACATATAGCTGTAATAGGCTTTTTTCATTTCCTGGCGGTTTTTGCTGGCGGGCCATAATTCTCCCAGATTATCCTGGCGCATGGCGGCAGCCAAATGGGAGTACAGCTGCGGGTTGTCTTTGCTCATTGTAACAATCAGTTCCTTGACAGTTTGCCGAATGGTGTGGCCATCATGGGGGCAAGGAGAAGGAATGGGAACAAACCCGTGATATTGCTGGGCATCAATTATTTCTTGCTCCCGGAAATATACCAGTGGCCGTATTACCGTAATATCCATTTTATCTAAGTAAGTTTTGGGAGTAAAGGTATGAAGCTGCCCGGAATACAGAAGGCTCATGAAAAATGTTTCCACCGCGTCATCATGGTGATGGGCATAGGCAACTTTGTTGCAGCCCTGTTCCTTGGCGAAGCGGTTTACGGCACCTCGACGGAAAAAGGCACAGGTGTAACAAGGTTCTTTGCCCTGTTGAGCTTCTATAGTGCCGGCAATATCCACGTCGATGGTTGCAAAGGGTATATCCAGCTCCTTCATGAAAGCACGTATGGCCTCCACCTTTTGGGAAAAGTCTGGGGAGAACATGGGATTTATGGTAAGGGCTTTTAAAGAAAACTTCTTTTTTAACCGTTGGCGCATCATGGCCATGGCATAGGCCAAAAAGATGCTGTCCTTGCCACCGGAGATACCCAATAATATTTGGTCATCATTTTCTATAAGTTCAAATTCGGTAATTGCCCGCATTAATTTACTGAAATACAACTGCGGAAGGTTAATTTTCAAAGATAATCCGACCCTTCTTTAGAAATAAAAACAACATAAAATGTAAGCTTATATTGCAAAAATATAAACAATTGTGCAATGAGAATGGAAAATGTGTAAAATTTTCTTGATTACACTGCTATTTTAAAGTATTATATAAAAGGTGTCTATAGGCACTTTTGGTAGATATTTATATGTCTGGAGGGATTTTTGGGTGATAAAGGTATTGGTAAGCGGTGCTTACGGCCGTATGGGTCAGGCAGTGGTGAAGGCAGTCCTTGAGGATAAGGAGCTGGAGCTGGTTGGTGCCGTTGATATAGTAGGTGAAGGGGATGCTGGTGAGGTAGTTGGTCTGCCTAAATGTGGTGTAAACTATACCAAGGATTTGGCAGAAACTATCGCCAAGACTCAGCCGCAGGTTATGGTGGATTTTACAATTCCCGATGTGGTGTTTGGCAATGCCAGTGTGGCTCTTAAAAATAAGGTAGCTCCGGTAATTGGTACCACAGGTCTGTCGGATCAGCAAAAGCAGGAGCTGGAGCAGCTGGCCAAGGACAATGGTACTCCTGTGTTTATTGCTCCGAACTTTGCTATTGGTGCTGTACTGATGATGCTGATGGCCAAGCAGGCAGCTAAATATATGCCTGAGGTGGAGATTATCGAGCTGCACCATGACAAGAAGCTGGATGCACCATCCGGTACGGCTCTTCAGACAGCGGCGCTGATTTCCGAGGTTCGTCAGGCCCATAAGCAGGGTAACCCAGCGGAAACAGAGAAGGTGACTGGAGCCCGGGGAGCAGATGTGGACGGTATGCACATTCACAGTGTCCGTCTGCCAGGCTATGTAGCTCATCAGGAGGTAATTTTCGGTGGCTTGGGGCAGACCTTGACCATTCGTCATGATTCCCTTAACCGGGAGTCCTTTATGCCGGGAGTATGCCTGGCCTGCAAGAAAATATTGGGTCGTCAGGGCTTGATTGTGGGTTTGGATAATTTCATGGATTAATAGGGATATATTTTAGAGGAGAGATAGATATGAAGAATTACAATGTGGCTATTTTGGGGGCTACTGGTGCAGTAGGCCAGGAATTTTTAAATCTCATTGAAGAGCGCAAGTTTCCCTTTGCTAACTTGAAATTGTTGGCTTCCAAGCGGTCTGCCGGCAAGAAAATCCAGTTCATGGGCAAGGAATACACCGTGGAGGAAGCTACGGAAAACTCCTTTAATGATGTGGATATTGCTCTTTTTGCCGGTGGTTCTATCAGCAAGACCTTGGGCCCGGCTGCAGCCAAGGCTGGTGCCGTAGTTATTGATAATTCCAGTACCTTCCGGATGGATCCGGAGGTGCCACTTATTGTTCCGGAGGTTAATCCGGAGGATATTTCCTGGCACAAGGGCATTATTGCCAATCCAAACTGTTCCACCATCATCATGGTTATGGCTCTGAAGCCACTCTATGATGTGTCCAAGATTAAGCGTGTAGTGGTTTCCACCTATCAGGCAGTATCCGGTGGTGGTAAGGAAGCTATGGCGGAGCTGGAGCAGCAGGTGAAGGATATAAACGAGGGCAAGGAAGTGGTAGCTAACATTTTGCCAGGTGCCGCCCTGAAGAAGCATTATCAGATTGCCTTTAACCTGATTCCGCAGATTGATGTCTTCAAGGAAAACCTGTATACCAAGGAAGAAATGAAGATGATTGACGAGACCAAGAAAATAATGAACGATCAGGATATGCGCATTACTGCCACTACTATCCGCGTTCCGGTATATCGCAGCCATGCTGAGTCCGTGAACATTGAATTTGAGGACGAAGTATCTGTGGAAAGGGCTCGGGAAGTTCTGGCCAAGTTCCCTGGGGTTACCTTAAACGATAATCCGGATGAGCAGGAATATCCAATGCCACTCATGACCTCCGGCAAGAATGATGTGGAGGTTGGTCGTATCCGCAAGGATTATTCCATTGATCATGGTCTGAATCTGTGGGTATGCGGTGACCAGATTCGCAAGGGTGCAGCTTTGAATGCGCTCCAGATTGCGGAATACATGATCGAGCATGATATGATCAAGAAATAAATTGCATAATATTTGATGGTTGTATAGTAATCCCGTTGATTGGTCCTTTGACTGGTCAGCGGGATTTATTTTATGCAAATTTGGTTTGGTAGTTTTCTTCTAGCCACGGGGAAATCCTTTTCGGCTTCATCACTGCGTCAAATCAGCATGTACTTTTATTATTTTGCTTCTTCCAAATGCGGCAGAGCCGCACATACATCGAGGCGAACCCCCAATAAGTTCCCATGCTGAGCCTCCGGCAGTCGACTCCGCTCTTCCAGGCGAAAAAGTTTCCCCTGTGTCCATCAGTATAGAGTTAACACTATATGTCGTGACGATACATTATGGGCAGGGGGCGGATGGCTAGAGCGATAGAGCCCG
>CACZYN010000062.1 GCA_902785445.1 uncultured Anaerovibrio sp. | reverse complement strand
CGGGTACCGGCTCATTTGCGGGATGCCCATTATAAAGGGGCGGCCAAGCTGGGGCATGGTGAGGGCTATAAATATGCCCATGATTTCCCGGGGCATTTCGTCCGTCAGCAATACCTGCCAGACCGGATGAAGAAGGTTACCTATTATCATCCCAGCGATAACGGCCGGGAAGCCCGCCTGAAGGAGTATCTGCAGTGGTGCTGGCCGGAGCGGTATAAATAAGCAAAAGATAATAAAAAAGGCTTTGCCGAAGGATATTTCCTCTGGCAAGGCCTTTTTGGTTGTTAGTACAACTTTTTTTCGCTTAAATCTGTTCCAATAATGCTTTTAGCTTGTCTTCCTCCGGGGTGATATAGAGGGTGCTTTGGTTAGTGAAAATTACAAAGCCGGGCTTGGCTCCGGAAGGCTTCTTCACGAAGCGGCAGCGGGTGTAATCCACCGGTACCTTGGAAGAACCAGAGGCCTGACTGAAATGCACGGCCAAATAAGAGGCCAGCAGCAGAGTTTCCTCGGCAGGGTCCTCTCCGTCACAGCGCAGGATAACATGGGAACCGGGGATTTCCTGGGTGTGAAGCCAAATATCACCGGGATTGCTGATTTTGAAGGTGAGCCGGTCATTTTGATAATTGTTTTTTCCCACCAGTATCTGGGTACCGTCCGGGGCGGTGAACTTAAAGGGCTGGGACTGCTTCACGGAGGCATGCTTTTTCATATTTTCCTTCAGGATGCCATTGGTGATAAGCTCTGTTTTTATATCGTTGATTTCCGCATTGGTGGTGGAGGATTCCAGGGAGGTTTCAATGGAAGCCAGATATTTAATATCATCCAGACATTTTTTTAGCTGTTCCTCCAGCAAGGCTTTGCCCCGTTTCAGTTTGTCGTATTTCTTGTAATAGGCCTGAACATTTTCACTGACCGACAGTCGCTGGTCCATAGCAATGTTGATATTTTCCCCGGTTTCGCTGTAAATGTTCATTACCGTTACCTGGGCATCGGCCCGGTCCTTTAACTGGTATTGATAGGTCATAAGATTATCGGCCTTTATCCGATATTCCTCCGCATTGTCGGCAGCGTCAATATCCTCCTCCAGCTTGATGACCTTGTTTTGGGCCCGGTGCAGCTCATTTTTCACCAGCTTTTTGAATCTGTCCCGATCCGGCAACTGATAACTGCCGGACAAATCAGCAGCCTTGGCCAGCATTTCACTGATGGTGGCAAAGGTCAGCACCGTATCCTGGGTGTAATAATGCAAGGGAAAAGCGGCAGTGGCCAACAGCTTCCTGTTTGGATCCATTACCAGACAGGCCGGGGTATCCGGTGCCGTAAGGGCAGTTTGCATTTCCTTCAGGGCTTCCTCTATGGAGGCATAATCCCTGTCATCCAATTCATTTACCGGCTGGTTGGCGGATAGCCCTGCAGCGAAAGCCACCTCTTTGGCGGATACTGGGCCAAAGCCTAAGCAGACCGCCAGCAGAGCTTTGCATAGTTTTTGTTCTTCCTGCATTTTGATGGTATCAATAATGTCGGTCAATGGGGTGGACAGTATATTTAATTTATCCTGGGCCGGAGGAAGAATGTATTCATCTCCCGGCAGTACGGTACGAATACGGCTGGAATTGGTACCTACCTTGCGCAGGGCATCGATTATTGTTCCATCTTGCACCAAAATAATATTGCTGTATTTTCCCATCAGCTCAATTACCAGCGACTTGCTGGCAATCTGTCCGCCGGCGACCAGGACGTCCAAGGTGATTACCAGAATGCGGTCCAATCCATGTTGCTGGACACTGGCTATTCGGGCAGTCTCAATGTGCTTTCGGAGAACCATACAAAACATGGGCGGCTCCGGTGGATTGTCTGGTGCCTTGTCAATAATATGGACTGCTGGGTTTTGTGGATTAATGGAAATATGCACCAGCAGGTTTTGCCCTGGCTGTCGAATGGATAAAATTATCGATTGTTTGTTGGGTTGATTTATTTTGTCTATGCGTCCGCCGCTGATGGCCCGGTCCAGTTCCCGGGCCAGTGGATACATAGAAAGACCATCTAAACTCATGGATTATTTACCTCCATAAAAAAATACATTCTAAGAATACCATTTTAGCTGACTTGAGGTCAAATTGAGCGTATAAAATGTTCTTATAAAATTTTATAAAATATTTTATATAAAATTTTAGTAAAGAGTATGGGGGATAGGACAATAGTTGACACATATAACTCTTGTTTTGGCGTATTTTACAGGAAAAGTTGCCCAAAACCTCATCAAAACACCCTGAAGTAATAAAAAATTAGCATAAATCACCTAAATTTTTATTGAAAAATTTATATGGCGAATGCTATAATTGTTATGGAATTAGTACGTAAAGTGTGTGTAAATAAATTAAATATATTTTAGGGGGAAATGACATGGTTAAAATCAAGTTGGGCTATGCGCCTACCCGCCGCAGTATCTTCAGCGCACCAGATGCAGTCAAATATCGGGGATTGACTCGCCAGCGCTTGGAGGAACTGGGGATTGAATTCGTTGACATTGACGATATCAACGAGGAAGGTTTGTTGTACGATGAGAACGACCGGTTGAAGATTGTGGAGAAATTCAAGCGGGAAAACATCGACGGATTATTTTTGCCTCATTGTAATTTCGGAACAGAGTATCTTTGCGGACGGTTAGCCAAGGATATGGGAGTTCCGGTTTTGCTGTGGGGACCATTGGATGAGCGTCCGGAGCCAAATGGTGTCCGTTTGCGGGATACCCAGTGCGGCTTGTTTGCCACCGGTAAGGTTTTGCGCCGGTTCCAGGTGCCATTTACCTACATGACCAACTGCCGGTTAAGTGACCCGGTATTTGAACGGGGCATCAAGGATTTCCTGGCGGTATGCAATATCGTCAAGACCTTTAAAAATATCCGTATTCTCCAGATTGCACCTCGTCCATACGATTTTTGGACTACCATGTGCAACGAAGGGGAGTTGTTGGAGAAATTCAATATTCAGCTGTCACCGATTCCAATGCCGGAATTGATGGATGCCGTAAAGGCCGCCAAGGAGGAAGGTACCGAAGTACAGAAGGTAGTGGATTACTGCCGGCAGAATATGGAAATAAAGATTAAAGATGATGAGCTGGTTAATGTGGCTGCCTTAAAGGTGGGCATGTCCAACCTCATCAAGAAATATGGCTGCAATGCCGCGGCTATTCAGTGCTGGAATGCTCTTCAGTCGGAGCTGGGGATTATGCCATGTGCCGCCAATGCTCTCTTAAATGATGAAGGGATTCCGGTGGTGTGCGAAACGGATATCCATGGTGCCATTTCGGCTCTCCTGGTGGAGGCTGCCGGCATGGGGGAGACCCGGTCCTTCTTTGCAGACTGGACCATTCGCCATCCGGATATACCTAATGGGGAATTGTTGCAGCACTGTGGACCTTGGCCAATTTCCATTGCCAAGGAAAAGGCGCAGTTGACCTATCCGTTAGCCTTTGACCATCCAGGCTCCCTTACGGCTGAAGCCCGTCACGGCGATATTACATTGTGCCGGTTTGACGGTGACAATGGGGAATACTCCATGCTGTTGGGCAACGCCAAGGGCGTTGAGGGACCAAAATGTATGGGTACCTATCTCTGGATTGAGGTGGAAAACATCAAGCGGCTGGAGGCCAAGGTGGTGGAAGGGCCGTATATCCATCACTGCGTAGGTATCCATAAAAATGTAGTGCCGGTATTGTATGAGGCCTGCAAATATATTGGCGTAAAGCCAGATCTTTACGACCCAATTGAGGAAGATGTCAAAGCGTATCTGCGAGGTGAATGATATGAATTTGGAAGCTAAAGCTGTGGATATTCGTAAAGACATAGTTGACCTGATTTATAAGGCTGGCTGTGGCCATATCGGCGGCGATTTAAGTGTAACGGATATATTGGTGGATTTATACTACAAGCAGATGAATATAGATCCCCAAAAAATGGATGACCCTGACAGAGATCGGTTTGTGCTGAGCAAGGGGCACTCCGTGGAGGCCCTGTACTGTATATTGGCAGACAAGGGATTCTTCGACAAAAAGGAACTCTTTGACACCTATTCCAAACATCTCTCCAAGTTTATTGGGCATCCCAACAACAAAATCAATGGTGTGGAAATGAATACCGGTTCTTTGGGCCATGGCCTGGGCGTGGCTGTAGGTATGGCTCTGGCTGGTAAAATGGATAAACGGGATTATCGGGTATATGCAGTTTTGGGGGATGGAGAAATGGCAGAAGGCTCCAACTGGGAGGCTATTAACGCTGGTGCTCACTACAAGCTGGACAATCTTACAGCTTTTGTGGACCGCAACCGTCTCCAAATATCCGGTACAACCGAAGAGGTTATGACTGCGGATTCTCAGGAGGAGCGTTGGAAATCCTTTGGTTGGAATGTAATCTCCATTTCCGGTAATGACATGAATGCTATTGATGAGGCAGTGGATATTGCCAAGGAGACCAAGGACCGTCCAACGGTGATAATTGCCAATACCACCAAGGGCTGTGGCGTGTCCTTCATTGAAAATAAAGCGGCCTGGCACCATAAGGTTCCTACTAAGGCAGAGTATCATCAGGCCATGCAGGAACTTTCCGAAAGGAGGGCCCAGTATGAATAAGATAGCAAACAAGCAGGTAATAAATGATGTGTTGCTGGCAGAAAGCGCCACAGACAAGGATATAGTGGTACTGTGCAGTGATTCCAGGGGATCGGCAGGAATGAAATCCTATGCCGAACAGCGCCCGGAGCAGTTTGTGGAAATGGGCATTGCCGAACAGAATCTGGTTTCAGTGGCAGCCGGACTGGCTTCCTGTGGTAAAAAGCCTTTTGCAGTATCGCCGGCCAGCTTCCTTTCCACCAGAAGTATGGAGCAGGCCAAGGTGGATGTGGCCTATTCCAATACTAATGTGAAGCTTATCGGCATTAGTGGCGGTGTCAGCTACGGTGCTTTGGGGATGACCCATCATTCGGCTACGGACATTGCCACCATGGGTTCCATGCCTAATATGCGGGTATATCTGCCAAGCGACAGATTCCAGACCGAAGCCCTTATCAAAAGTGTATTAAAGGATGATAAGCCGGCCTATATCCGTATTGGCCGCAATGCAGTAGAGGATGTCTATGAGGAAGGCCATGTGCCTTTTGCATTGGATAAGGCTACAGTAGTAAGAGAGGGCACTGATGTAACCATCATCGCCTGTGGTGAGCTGGTGGGGGATGCCAAGGCAGCCGCTGAAGAACTGGCACAGAAGGGAATTTCCACCCGGGTGCTGGATATGTACTGTGTAAAGCCTATTGACAAGGAAGCAGTAATACAGGCCGCCAAGGAAACCAAATTGATTGTAACTGTGGAGGAACACACCATGTACGGTGGTATGGGCTCCATGGTAGCGCAGATTACGGCCGCCAATGCCCCGGTAAAGGTAGTAAATCTCACCTTGCCGGATGCTCCGGTGGTAACCGGTAAGTCCCGGGAGATATTCAAGTATTATGGACTGGATGCCGAAGGCATTGTAAAAACCGTAACGGAGCAGCTGTGATATGGCTAAATATGTTTTAGGAATAGATCAGAGTACTCGGGGTACCAAGGTACTGCTCTTTGATGAAAATGGCAAAATTCTTTTGCGGGTGGATAAGAGCCATCGCCAAATTATCAACGAGCAGGGCTGGGTAGAGCATGATCCTGTGGAAATATGGAATAATCTCCTGATTATTGTTAAGGAGCTGTTGGAGAAGGCTGATATAGCTGCCAGTGATATTGGGGCGATTGGTATCAGTAACCAGCGGGAAACGGCCATGGCCTGGAATAAGGAAAATGGCCAGCCGGTGTATAACGCCATTGTGTGGCAATGTGCCAGAGGAACGGCTATCTGTGAACGGTTGACCCAAAAGCCAGGCTTTGCCGATACGGTTAAGGAACATACCGGCATACCGCTGTCTCCGTATTTTTCCGCTGCCAAATTAGCCTGGGTGGTAGAAAATGTGCCACTGGCCCAGGAGCTTATGGGGAAAAATAAGCTGGCCGTGGGTACTATGGACAGCTGGCTGGTGTATAAGCTCACTGGTGGGGTAATTCACAAGACAGATTACTCCAATGCTTCCCGTACCCAACTGTTTAATATCAATACTCTTAAGTGGGACGAGGAAATCTGCCAGGCCTTTGGCTTAACGGCAGAATCTCTGCCAGAGGTATGTCAGTCTGACGATTTGTATGGCTATACCAATTTTGAGGGAATTTTGCCGGAGTCCGTTCCTATTCACAGTGTCTTTGGGGATTCCCATGCAGCCTTATTTGGTCAGGGCTGTCATGAGGCTGGTATGATTAAGTCTACTTATGGTACCGGTTCTTCGGTAATGATGAATATTGGTTCCAAGCCAATCCAAAGCAAAAATGGTCTGGTAACTTCCCTGGCCTGGAGCTTGGGAGGAAAACCGTCCTATGTGTTGGAGGGCAATATCAATTATACTGGTGCGTCTATTACCTGGTTGAAGGATAACGTGGAGCTTATAGATAGTGCCAGGGAAACGGCTCAACTGGCCAAGGAGGCCAATAAAGCGGATCGGACCTATTTTATTCCCGCCTTTACTGGTCTGGGAGCTCCTTACTGGAACAGTGATGCCACCGGTATGTTCACGGGCATTACTAGAATTACTGGTAAAAAAGAGTTGGTGAAGGCCGTGGTGGAATCCATAGCCTATCAGATTGGTGACATAACCAGCCTGATGGAAGAGGAATCCGGTAAGCAGATAAAGGCTCTGCGGGTGGATGGCGGTCCAACGAAAAATGACTATCTTATGCAATTCCAGGCGGATATACTGGATCGCACTGTGGAGGTACCCGATGCCGAGGAATTATCCGCTATGGGAGCTGCTTATGCCGCGGGAATTTCCGCAGGAATTTATGATAATAAGAAGGTTTTTGGGTCCATTTCGCGAAATATATACACGTCGGGTATGAGTCAGGAAAATCGAGAAAATTTACTTAATGGCTGGAAAAAGGCTGTTAAACGCGCACTGGCTCATATCAAATAAAGGTGGATTTAGCGGGGAGAAGCCTAACCCCGATAAGTCATAAGCGTTTTCCAATTATTTCTTAAAGGAGGAACAAAACAAAATGGGTAAATTCAAGAAAGTATTGGCGCTGGTTGCGTCCCTTTGCATGATGGCTATGCTGATTGCTGGCTGTGGTGCAGACAAGAAGGCTGATAATGGTGGAGATAAGGCGGCTCTTAAGGGCGGCGGCTCCAATATCATTTACATTATCACCCCATCTCATTCAAACCCATTCTTCAAAGCAGAGGCTGATGCAGCTGCTGCAAAGGCAAAGTCTTTGGGCTATGAAGTAAAGGTTGTATCTCATGATGATGACGCTACCAAGCAGTCCGAACTGTTCGAGAATGCAATTTCCGACAAGGCAGCCGCTATTATTTGCGATAACGCCGGTGCTGATGCTACTGTAGCAGCTGTTAAGAAGGCTCGTGAGGCAGGTATCCCTACTTTCCTGTTTGACCGTGAAATCAACGCCAGCGGCGTGGCTATTTCTCAGATCGTAGCAAACAACTATCAGGGTGCTAAGGCTATCGCTGAGGCTTTCGTTGAGAAGATGGGCGAAAAGGGCGAATATGCAGAGTTGCTCGGTAAGGAATCCGACATGAATGCAGGTGTTCGTTCCAAGGCTTTCCATGAGGTTATTGATCAGTATAAGGACATGAAGATGGTTGCACAGCAGACTGCTAACTGGGAGCAGACTGAAGGCTTCCAGAAGACTGAGACTATTCTCCAGTCCAACCCTAACATCAAGGGTATTATCTGCGGTAATGATACCATGGCTATGGGCGCTGTAGCAGCTGTTAAGAATGCTGGCCTCCAGGGTAAGGTTGCTATTATTGGTGTAGACGGTTCTGATGAAGCAGCAGCAGCTATTAAGGCTGGTGATATGGTTGGTACTGCTATGCAGCAGGCAGCCAAGATCGCTGAGATGGCAGTTGAGCAGGCTGATAAGTACCTCAAGACTGGTTCCACTGGTCTCGATGAAAAGCAGCTGGTAGACTGCATTCCTATTACTGCAAAGAATGTTGATAAGCTGAAGACCTTCGTATATACTGAGTAAGATTTGGCATAAGAAATGGAGAGGGTGGACAATAGGCGGTTCACCCTTTTTCCTTAAAAATTGGAAAACGAGGAGAACAAGAGATGAAAAGAAAAATCAGTTTAATTGTGATGTTGTGTCTGGTAATGGTTATTTCCCTCACCGGCTGTGTGAAGGTTGTGGAAATCGGCCATGAGGACGAGGTTACCGGTGCCAAGAAATTTGATGCGGCCGGTTCAGTAGAGGCTATATGGGAATCCCAGGCAGTTCCTGAATTAAAGGAAAAGGCCGTGGATATGCCACAGCTGCTTGCTGAAGCTAATGGCACATTAAAGGCTGTTGCCGGAAAATATGGTAAGTATTCCATGGGGGATACTGGTGAGTTGAGTTTTATCGTTAAGGGCAAGGGCAAGATTATTGAGGTTAATACCGAGAAAAAAGCCGGCTACATGACAGTACAGCTGGAAGGCTACAGCGGACCAATGGTAACTAAACTGCAGATTGGTCCGGTATTCAAGGGCTCGGCTATCCGTGATTGTCTCAGCTTTATTAAGTACGAAGATTATACCAATCAGGTGGACTGGGCCAAGATTTCCCAGAGTATTCATGATGTGGTGGCCAAGGATGTAATTACTCCAGCCAATGTTAGCGGCCTTATGGGCAAGAATGTAGAATTTGTGGGCTGCTTCACTATGGATAAGCCAGATGAAATGCTGGTAACACCTGTAGAATTGATTGTTAAATAAAAGGAGGCAAAGGTAATGGCGGACACTAAGACACCAGAGGTTTGCCTTCACGCTGAAAAAATCAGCAAAATATATCCCGGTACCAAGGCATTGGATGAGGTTTCCTTCAATGTTTACAAGGGCAAGGTCAATGTGTTGATTGGCGAAAATGGTGCGGGAAAATCCACTCTTATGAAAAGAATTGCCGGAATTGAACAGGAGTCCGAGGGCGAGCTGGTCATGGGAAAG
>CACZYN010000061.1 GCA_902785445.1 uncultured Anaerovibrio sp. | reverse complement strand
GCGTTCGGAAGGGATAAACGCTGAAAGCATCTAAGCGTGAAACCCGCCTTGAGATGAGATCTCTCACAGAGTAATCTGGTAAGACTCCTTATAGACGATAAGGTAGATAGGCTGGAAGTGGAAGCGTGGTGACATGTGAAGCGGACCAGTACTAATAAGTCGAGGGCTTAACTTAAAGCACTCTAAGATGTTATATCTTGTTTTCTGTTTAGTGTTGAGGGTATATACCTTCAAATTGAATATCCGGTGATGATGGCTATGTGGACCCACCTGTTCCCATTCCGAACACAGTAGTTAAGCACATATACGCCGAAAGTACTTGGCTGGAGACGGCCTGGGAGGATAGGAAGTTGCCGGTTTTTGTATGTAACTTATTATTTTTATAGGTCGTCTCCAGCCAACAAATGGACGGCATGGGAGAGTAATATGCCGGTGGCATATTACTCGGAAGGAAATGGTCGCCGTGCCATTTTCCTTCCGCGGTTGGTAGTTGCCGGCTATATCCTCTTCTCGTGTTAATCCATTTCGGCTTCATCCCTCGTTATCGGCGGGGCAGTTGCCTTCAGCCCGGTTTCATTGCTAAAACTATTTTTTGCCTCTAATATATTTTCAGGAAAAATCCAAACTCGCTTCGCTCAGACATGGATTTTTACCTGACGGGGCAGGAATGCATAAAATAGTTTCTTGACGCACTGAAACCTAATTGCTTCAGGCAATCAGTCCCGCCTGGTTAGTCAATATTCAATAGTTTAAATTTGTAGTTGCAGCTAACGGGGTACGCTTTCGCATACGGCGTATATATGCTTTTAGCTAACAGTCAAAAGTTAATCAACTATGTCTTTATTAACTTGCATTACATTATTCCTTGTGTTATTATCAACCTTGGACAAGGGATGATATCCGTTAGGAGTCATACTCTTTAATTTGCTTTAATTTTTACAAATACTCTTTTCGCTTAGATCCTTGGGACTGAGACGGATGACACCGGCGGCTTTGTTGGCTTGCTGTTATTTGTGTTTATAAGCCTCTTTATCCATAGGGATAAAGGGGCTTTTTTTGTTTAGCATTTTATAGACGCCCTTGTTGGAATTATAATTAGGGGGTGCTTTTTTGAAAGAAGCAGTAAAAAAGGCTTGCGATTTACTTGTAAGCAACATGAGTTTATTGGTATTTCTTATCGGTGTATTTGCAGTATGGCGACCTGAGACCTTGACCTGGGTGGGGCCACATATACCGGTGCTTTTGGGCATTATTATGTTTGGCATGGGTATGACCCTTACGGTGGATGATTTTAAGAATATCCTGAAAAATCCTAAGGGAATATTAATTGGTGTATTCGCTCAGTTTTTAATCATGCCTACTGTTGCCTTTGCGCTTGTAAAAGTTTTTGGTTTACCACCGGAGATTGCTATTGGTGTTATTTTGGTGGGAACATGCCCTGGAGGTACGGCTTCCAATGTGATTGCTTATTTGGCAAAGGGAGATGTGGCATTGTCAGTTTCTATGTCGGCAACTTCCACTATATTGGCTCCACTGGTTACACCAATTTTGACCTATTTACTGGCGGATGCAGTAATTGATGTTTCTGTATACTCCATGATGATGTCCATTGTAAAAATGGTATTATTACCTGTTCTTTTAGGTCTTGCTGTGCATCATTTTTTTGCGAATTTTTCCCGCAAAATCAATCCTTTTATGCCTGTTCTTTCCGCAGTGACTGTGGTACTTACTGTAGGTGGTGTAGTTTCCTTAAGTGCCGCCAAACTTCTGGATGTAGGCTTATTAATGTTTGCTGTGGTTATTTGTCATAATTGTTTTGGTTTGGTGTTGGGTTATATTTTAGCTAAGGCGTTTAAGCTGGATGAGAAAAGCAGCCGCACTGTTTCCATCGAAGTGGGAATGCAAAATTCTGGCATGGCGGCCTCTTTGGCTGTAATATATTTTGACCCTATTTCTGCTATTCCGGGAGCCATTTTCAGCGTTTGGCATAATGTATCCGGGGCTATGCTGGCCAACTATTTTGCCAATCATAGCGAAGAAGATGAAAATGATGAATTGATTGATTCAAGTATTAAGTGTATCTGATAAGCGAGTGAGGTTAGTTTCGAATGAAGATTTTAAGAACTCAGGATGAAATCAAAAAGTATTCTTTGGAAATGAAACAGGCTGGTAAGACTATAGGGCTCGTTCCTACCATGGGGGCGCTCCACGAGGGACATCTTACCCTTATGCGTACGGCCCGTAAGGAAGCAGATGTGGTTATTGCCTCGGTGTTTGTAAATCCCGTGCAGTTTGGACCAAATGAGGATTTTGATGCGTATCCCCGCCAGTTTGACGAGGATAGTGCCAAACTGGAAGAGGTGGGAGTTGATGCGGTATTCCACCCGGAGCCAGCAGAAATGTATCCTGAGGGATTTTGTACTTATGTGAATGTGGAAGGGGACTTTACCAAGAAATTGTGTGGCGGACAGCGGCCTGGGCATTTTCGGGGAGTGGCCACAGTAGTTACCAAACTAATTAATTTGGCCAAGGCAGATAAGGCATATTTCGGTCAGAAGGATGCCCAGCAGGTTTGCGTAATCAGGCGTTTTGTGGAGGACTTGGCTCTACCGGTGGAAATAAAAATGGTTCCTATAGTAAGAGAGGAAAGCGGCCTAGCGCGCAGTTCCCGTAATGTTTATCTTTCTCCGGAGGAAAAGAAGGCCGCATTGGTTTTGTCACGAAGCCTGAATATGGCCCAGGCGGCTTACACAGCTGGCACTACCAAGGTGTATGATCTAAAGAAGATTATCACTGATGAGATTAATAAGGAACCACTGGCTGCCATTGATTATGTGGAAATCTATTCCTTCCCGGCCTTGGAAGAGATAGAAGCAGTAGAGAGAGAGACGATTATGGCCATTGCGGTTAAAATAGGCAAGACCCGTCTTATTGATAATGTAATTTTGGAGGGCTAAGTCATGATGCTTCACATGTTAAAATCCAAGCTGCACTGCGCTACGGTAACCGAGGCCAATCTCCAATATATGGGCAGTATTACCATAGATGCGGAGTTGATGAAGGCAGCTGGTATTTATGAAAATGAACGGGTACAGGTGGTAAACAATAATAATGGTTCCCGCTTGGAGACTTACGTTATTCCGGGGAAGCCTGGCTCGGGAGTTATCTGCCTTAACGGTTCTGCGGCCCGTTGGGCGCAGCCTGGGGATGTGGTTATAATTATGGCCTATGCCTTTATGGAGGAACAGGAAGCGGTTCAATATCGGCCAACAGTGGTTATGCTGAATGGTGATAATACAGTGAAGGAAATCCGTAATTACGAGTGCCATGGGGAAGTATATGTAAACAAATAAAAAATGGACTGCTTAAGCAGTCCATTTTTTCATTAGCAGACAATCCGTACCTTTTTCACCTCAAAGGAGTTTTTTAGGGCATCAATACAATCCCGTTCCAGAAAGGAACGTTCACGAGGATTACCAACCACTATCAATAGGGTATCCCCGGCCAGATTAAAGGTCTCAACTGTCTTGAAGGCTCTGTCATAAATTTCCTGCCCGACAGTTTCCCTGGTTTTTCTCAAGGGCTCCACGAGCTCCGGCTTATCGTCAGCCAGCCGTTCCTCCAAGGGGCGCATAACCTCGCTGCGCAGGGCCTGATTTCCCGTCCAATCATTTCTTGTTTCGGCATACATTATCTTTCACCCGCTTTCTAGGAGTAAGATTTGTGAATAATCAATACCTGGAATTTAAACGTACTTTTTAATTGCACTATAACATAACAAAATTTTTTTGTCGATACAGTACACAGTGTACATTTTGACAACATTTTAATGATGTACCTATTGATGTACTAGGGGAAGTTTTCTCATGGAAATATAATCAGTAGCTATAAAACGAAAACCTCGAAACCATTATACATAAAGGATTCGAGGTTATTTTCAGCTGGTGCGAATGGCGGGAGTCGAACCCACGGCCCTCTGCTTAGGAGGCAGATGCTCTATCCATCTGAGCTACATCCGCAACGATAATATTTTACACTCTAATTCTGGGTTATGTCAATCTTGGACATACAATGCCCGCATGGCATTTAGCACTGCCAGCATTGCTACGCCTACGTCGGCAAAGACGGCGGCCCAAAGACTGGCCAGACCGGCAGCACCTAAGATCATTACCAATACTTTTATGCCAATGGCAAAGATGATATTTTGCCAGCAGATGTTCTTGGTTTTCTTGGCAATCTTAATAGCGGTTATCAGCTTATGGGGTTCATCAGTCATGAGTACCACATCAGCAGCTTCGATAGCAGCATCGGAGCCAATACCGCCCATGGCAATACCCACATCAGCCCGAGCTAAAACCGGGGCATCATTTATACCATCCCCTACATAGGCCAGATATTTGCCAGGAGTAACATCGCTAAAAAGATTATTCAGTCCTTGAACCTTATCAGCGGGTAAAAGCTCTGCTAAAGCCCCATCCAATCCAATGGTTTTGGCTACGCTGTTGGCTATTTCCTGTTTATCCCCCGAAAGCATGACCATTTTTTTGATACCCAGTTTACGAAGCTGCTTTATGGCCACTGGGGCATCTTTTTTTACAGCATCGGCTATGAGAATATAGCCTGCATATTGTCCTTCAAGAGCAATATATACGATGGTGCCTGGTTCAGATACTGGCGTGAAATCAATATGGTGATCTTTCAGCAGGCGATCACTGCCAACCAGAACCTGATGATTGCGTACTTGGGCCGTTATGCCTTGCCCGGTTACTTCTTGAATATTAACGATATCCTGACGCTTTATCTCCTTACCATAGGCCTGGCGAAGGGAGTCAGCTATTGGGTGTAGGGAATCTATCTCGGCGGCAGCGGCATAGAAAAGGATATCTTCAGAAGAAGTATTAGCTTCAGTGTGTACCCTTTGGACCTGGAAGCAACCTTCCGTCAATGTGCCGGTTTTATCGAAGGCAATAATGTCCACATCGGCCAGCCGTTCTAAATAATTACCACCTTTTATTAATATTCCCGACCGGGAAGCACCACCAATTCCCCCAAAGAAGCTCATGGGAATGGAAATAACCAAAGCACATGGACAGGAAATAACCAAAAAGGTCAGAGCCCGATACAGCCATAGGGAAAAATCTTCATTAAATACCAATGGAGGGACTGCCACCACCAACAAAGCCAGCACCACTACGATAGGAGTATAAAACTTGGCAAATTTGGTAATAAATTGTTCCGCTTTCGCCTTTTGCGCCCCGGCGGTTTCTACCAGTTCCAATATCCGCTCCACTGTGGATTGGTCATAGGTAGTGGAGGTTTTGATTTTTAGGGTACCAGTTTGGTTAATGCAGCCACTGATAGCCTTATCGCCAACCGTTAATTCCTGAGGTACAGACTCACCGGTCAGGGCGGCTGTATCCACTAAGGAACGTCCCTCTACAACTTGGCCATCCAAAGGAATGCGCTCGCCGGGTTTTACGAGAATGATATCACCAATGGCAACATCGTAGGGATCTGTTTGGCGTATTTCTTCCCCTTGGAGGACATTGGCATATTCCGGGCGAATATCCATCAGCTCGCCAATGGAGGTCCGTACCCGGTTGGTGGCATATCCCTGAAACCATTCCCCCAGTTGATAAAAGGCCATCACAGCGGCGCCTTCGGCATATTCCTGAATGGCAATGGCACCTATGGAGGCTATGGACATGAGGAAAAATTCATCAAAAACCTGTCCTTTTCGAATATTTCTCAAGGCCTTGTATAAAACATCCCACCCCACCAAGGCAAAGGATGATAGGGAAAGAATTATGCCAGTGGTTGTTCCTTCCCCTGCAAGAAGCCCGGCTGCCAAAAGGATAATTGCCAGAATTATTCTGCACAAAGTTTTCCGTTGCTTGCTAGTCATAGCATCACCGCCCTATCAGACTTTGATAATTACATCTGGCTCCAAATCATGGATAATCTTTTCGGCTGATAACATAACCTTATCAAAGCATTCATCGACAACCTCCAACAGCATTCGCTGAGTCATATAGCTGATTTTGCAGCTATTAACTCCATCCAATTTGCCAATAGCTTCCTCCATTTTGCCGGCACAAACGGCACAATCCAGCCCTTCAAGTTTTATGTTTTTCTTCATAATAGCTCCTTTCTACTGTACTGACACATAGTGCAAACAGCGTTGTGGCAGTACCAATTCATATGAATAGTTATACATCTGAATATCTGTTCATATGTATTTTATCATGCATACATTATCTGTCAATATATTTATTTCAAAAATAATATGAAAATTACTTGCAAGTTGATATATATAATGGTATTCTTCAATTAAAGAATATTGTATACAAAATACAAGAACGTAGGGGATTACAAAATTAAATTCAGAGAGGGAGAGAAAAAGATGAGAAAAGAGCATGATTTTTTAGGTGAGTTGGAAGTTCCGGATGATGTGTATTATGGTGTGCAGACTATCCGTGCGGTAGAAAATTTCCGCATTACCGGTCAGAAGGTTGATCCAGACTTTGTACAGTCCATGGCCAAGGTAAAGAAAGCGTCGGCATTGGCCAACATGTCCACCGGTCGTATGCCAGAAGAGGTAGGTAATCTTTTGGTAGCCGCTGCTGATGAAATTATTGCTGGTAAAATGTTGGATCAGTTCCCAGTTGACCCTATTCAGGGGGGTGCTGGTACTTCCTTCAACATGAACATGAACGAGGTTCTCTGTAACCGGGCTTTGGAGATGAGCGGCAAGGAAAAGGGTCGTTATGACATTATTTCTCCTAATAATCATGGTAATATGGCTCAGTCCACTAATGATACCTTCCCAACAGCTATTAAGGTTTGCCTTAGCCATAAGGCCAAGAAGCTGGTGGGGGCTTTGGATCGTTTGGCTTCCGAGCTGGAAAAGAAATCCCAGGAATATGCCGATATAATTAAGATGGGCCGTACCCATTTGCAGGATGCTGTGCCAATTACCCTTGGCCAGGAGATGGGCTCATATGCTTCCTCGGTTCGTCGGGGCATCAGCCGCATTGAGCATGCTATTGAGACCATTCATTATATGAATATGGGCGGCACCGCTGTAGGTACTGGCCTCAATGCTGAGCCTGAATACATTAAGAATGTTGCCAAGAAGCTCAGTGAGGTTACCGGGGAAACCTATCGCACTGCTGATAACATGATTGATGCTACCAACAATACCGATGGTTTTGCTGATGTATCTTCAGCATTGAAAAATACTGCTTTGGTGCTTATCAAGATGGCGAATGATTTCCGTATGATGGCTTCCGGCCCTCGTTGCGGTTTGAATGAGTTGAAGCTGCCAATGCGTCAGCCTGGTTCCTCCATTATGCCAGGTAAGGTAAACCCAGTTATTGCCGAGGTTTTGAACCAGACCTGTTATCAGGTTATCGGTAATGATTTGGCTGTATCCTTTGGTGTGGAAAATGGCCAGTTCGAGCTGAATGTTATGGAGCCAGTTATGGCCTTCAACATGTTTAATTCCATGAATTATCTCACCAATGCAGTAGATGGCTTTGTGGACAAGCTGCTGATTAACTTGCAGCCAAACACCCAGCAGTGTCAGGAATGGGTAGATAAGAGCGTAGGTATTGTTACAGCGCTGTTGCCACATGTTGGTTATGAGAATTCTGCTATGTTGGCCAAGGAAGCGTACAATTCCGGTCGTCCAATCCGGGAAGTAATTCTGGAGAAGGGCTTGTTGACTCAGGAAAAGCTGGATAAGATTTTGGCGCCAAAGGCCATGACTACTCCAGGCATTGTGGGCTGATTTGCTGACATTGTGTTGCCAATAAAATAAGTATTTCTTTGGGCTGTAGGATGTTTTCCTGCAGCCCATTTTGTTATTGAAAAAGTGGCAATTATTTAAGAGGATATTTTGAAGAATTTTCCATAAAATATTAAAATAATTACGATAATCAGCAGGAAAAATTGACATTATAGAGAAATTTAAAAAAGGACTAAAAAATTCTGATTATGTCATAATGAATTGGAATAATTTGTGAAAGGGAGGTGGCATAATTGGCTGATAAGTTAAAAATCCTTATTACTGATGATTCAAAGCTTTTGCGCAAGAAGCTCCGTGCAGTATTGGAGGAGCTTGGCTGCGAGGTTATTGAAGCAGAAAACGGCAAAGAGGCTATCATGAAGGATCTTCAGGAGCAGCCTGATGGTGTTATCCTTGATATTGTTATGCCTGAGGTAGGAGGTATTGAAGCTCTTCAGGTTATAAAGGAAGTTAATCCTGACATTCCAGTTATCATGCTTTCTTCGGCTGGGACATCGCAGAAATTGAAGGAGACCTTGGATTTAGGTGCCTTGGATTTTATCCAGAAGCCGTACACACCAGACCAGATTAAGATGGCTGTTGAGAGAATACGGAGAAAGGTTGAGGAAAATGGGAAATAGATACTTTTCACAGTATCTGCTGAATACCGGTGTGCTGAACGCTGGTAACGTTAGCACGATTTTGCCTAAATCAGCCCATGCAGTTCCACAGCTCCATGTCTTGGCCATACAGCAGCACTTGTTATCAGAAAGTCAGATTGATGAATTATCCGCTGCAGCTGATGGTGCTAAGGCACTGGAAGAAAAGAAAATGCTTTCGGAAGCTCAGTTGAAAAGTTTGCAAAATGGGATTGCTGGTCGTGGGGCTGCCCGTATAGCACAAACGCTACTGGATGAAAAAATTGCGGACTTAAAAACCTTGGATCGCTGTTTCCGTGAGTATGACAATGATGATGTAAGACCAATAAAGGACGCTGTAAGCAAGATTATCGATAAACATGAGGGCATGAACCCAGTTGGGGACATGTATGGTGAATATACAGAGATGTTTGTTGGGGCCTTGCAGCGGTTCATGAATACTGATGCCGTGGTTTTGGCCGAGGTTGATGAGCTTGATACGGAAGGGACCCGTCTTGTATCCCAGAGTATGGGAGGGCAGCTGTCTTTGGCAGTAGCTTTGTTGGCTAAGGATCCAGTTTTTTTGGATATGGCCAATAGGTATAGCGGTGAATCCTTGACGGAGATCGACGAATTGGCTGAGGATAGCCTGGCGGAGTTCATCAATGTGTTAAACGGCTTATACATTGTCAACTTATCCGGACAGGACTTTGATATGGATCTTGATATGCCGCGTAGTGGTCAAAATGTAAGTCCGGTGGCCAGCAGCATGATTGCCATGCGTGTGGTGACTGATTTTGGGGCCTTTATTGTTTATTTGGCAGAGGATGAGTTCATTTATTAAAATACAGCTTTTCTTTCAGGGGTTTTGGGATATCTGAAACCCCTGGGTTTGTTTTTGTAAAAAATGGTTGACATAAGAATAAAAGTCTGTTAGACTTACCTATGTTGTGATGAGCCGACAACGATAATTTAATATTTTTTACTTTTATTCAAACAAGTGGAGAGTTGTCCGAGTGGTTGAAGGAGCACGCCTGGAAAGCGTGTGTACGGGTTACTGTACCGAGAGTTCGAATCTCTCACTCNTTTTATTCAAACAAGTGGAGAGTTGTCCGAGTGGTTGAAGGAGCACGCCTGGAAAGCGTGTGTACGGGTTACTGTACCGAGAGTTCGAATCTCTCACTCTCCGCCATTTTTATACCTAAAAATAGGTGATTCTTTTCAAGATTGGACCGCAGTGTCTTGGTCTCGCGCAAGGTGGCCTCATGAACCTCGTCAGGTCCGGAAGGAAGCAGCGATAAGTGAATCGTTATCTGTGCCGTGAGGTAGCCTGGGGACTGTGGCCCAATGTTGAAAAGAGTTGAATGGGGCTGTGAAAAATGCTTTGGCGTTTTTCATGGCCTGTTTTTATGTGGTATAATAGGGGAGAATTTTAGGAGGTGGGTATATGGCTTATATGGCTCTCTATAGAAAGTGGCGGCCGGACAATTTTGCCAATTTGGTTGGACAGGATCATGTCAGTCATACTCTTGCCAATGCCATAAAAAGTGGGCGAATAGGTCATGCCTATCTATTTTCAGGCCCTAGGGGTACAGGTAAAACCAGTACAGCTAAGATTTTGGCCAAGGCCCTTAATTGTGAAAAGGGACCGACCACAGAGCCTTGTAATGAATGTCCCGCTTGTCAGCGGATTAATTCCGGTAATTCTATGGATGTATTTGAAATAGATGCAGCATCAAACCGTGGTATTGACGAAATACGTGATTTGCGTGAGACAGTAAAATTTGCTCCGGTAAATGGCCGATTTAAAGTATATATCATTGACGAGGTGCATATGCTTACAACTGAGGCGTTCAATGCACTGTTAAAGACTTTGGAAGAGCCGCCGGAGCATGTGGTGTTCATTATGGCTACCACAGAGGTACATAAGGTACCGGCCACTATTCAGTCTAGATGTCAGCGATATGATTTTAAGCGCATTACTGTGGATGATATTTTGGTCCGACTGAAGACTGTGGTAAATGACATGGGCATAAAGGCAGAGGACGAAGCACTGCGGATGATTGCAGTAAAGGCTGAAGGTGGTATGCGAGATGCCCTCAGCTTGTTGGATCAGTGCATTGCGCTCTCTGATCAGAGTTTGACCATGGAGCGGGTTCAGCAGTTGCTGGGCTTGGTTGGCAAGGAATGGTTGGATAAGCTGGTTGATGCCCTGCAAACAAAAAATACTTCCGATGTATTATCAATGGTCAATGAACTTATTGCTTCCGGCAAGGATTTGCAGCAGGTATTAGGCGAGTTGGGAATGCATTTCCGGGGGCTGATGATATTTAAAGCAGCCGGTTTGGTGGATGGTGTTGATTATTACACCCCGGAAAGTGAAAACATAAAGAAACAGGCAGCGGGCTTTACCCAAGAGCAAATTGTCTGGATTATACGGCGGATTCATGAAGCGGTAGGGGAGATGAAATGGTCCCCGCAGCCAAGAATTGCCGTTGAAGCGGCACTTTTGGAGATTTGCCAGTGGGAAAGTGCTCAAAAAGGGAATTTTGCCAGTGATGGCGCATCGGCAAATAATCAGGAGAAATCTGTTGATGATGGTCGTATAGCACAACTGGAGGCAAAATTAGCCAAGGTAATGGGGATGCTCCGAAACGGGGCGACTGTCTCGGCAGCTAATAAGCCTGCTGGTGGACGACCTGCGGGAGCACCGTCCAAAGCACAGACCATACAGCCGATGGCTAGACCGGTAGCAGTGAATGTAACCGAAGATGGCATGGCCTTATGGCAACAGACCTTGGCTGAATTGAAGAATACAGGTAAAAATCAGGTTCTGGCCTGCATACAGAATTGTACTTTTATGGGCATGAATGATACCCAGTTCATCATTGGTACACCGCCAGGCGTAATTAAAGGTCTCATTGAGCGGGTATATCGCAAAAATGTTGAGGAAGCATTTGGCGCTGTTAGTGGTTTGTCTTTGCAAATGGTATGCCAGGAAATGGCAGCTCGTCCGGAACCAAAGCCGCCGGTGGAGAATATTCAGGAAGACGTTCCCCCACCAACTGATGACGATTTTGGCATCAGTGAGCTTGACGATGTGGAAAAACAGCGGTTGGATACGGCCATGGAAGTCTTCGGCGATGGGTTGGTACATCCGGAGGATTTACCGGAGTAATTTGAATTTGACGCACAAAGGTTATTTTGATAGCATTAGCATGTGATATTTACAAATAATTATTCAGATATTTAAGGAGGAATATATTAATGTTTGGTGGTATGGGTGGCATGAACAACATGAACGGCATGATGAAGAAAATGCAGAAGCTCCAGAAGCAGATGACAGCAATGCAGGAGGAGCTGAAACAGAAGACTGTAGATGTAACCGCTGGCGGTGGTGCAGTAAAAATTACCATGAACGGTGAAAAAGAAGTTAAAGGAATTATTATTGATCCAGCTGCCGTTGATCCAGAGGATGTGGAGATGCTGCAGGATTTGTTGGCAGCCGCTTTTAATGAGGCCGCTAAGAAGGTAGATGAAATGATGGCCAGCGAGATGGGCAAGCTCACTGGTGGCTTAGGCTTGCCTCCAGGAATGTTCTAAGTCATGGAATATATAGCACCTTTAGCAGAGTTAATAGAACATTTTCGGGCTTTGCCTGGTATTGGCAATAAAACTGCTGTAAGATTGGCCTACCATGTTTTGGATATGGACATGGAAAAGGCTAAAGGCTTGGCAGGAGCCATTATGCGGGCAAAAGAAAAAATAGGCTATTGTAAGGTATGTTTTAATCTCAGTGATGAAAATCCTTGTCGCATTTGTAAGGCGGAAAATAGAGACCATTCGATAATTTGCGTTGTGGAACAGCCACAGGATGTGGCTGCCATGGAGCGAATGCGTGATTTCAAGGGGGTATACCATGTGCTGCATGGGGCCTTATCCCCTTTGGAAGGTATAGGACCGGAGGATATCAAGGTAAAGGAGCTTATTAACCGGCTGCATGGAGATGAGGTCAAAGAAATCATTATGGCTACTAATCCCAATGTGGAAGGGGAGGCTACGGCAATGTACATTGCCAAGCTAGTTAAGCCTATTGGAATTAAAGTGACTCGCATTGCCCACGGTTTGCCGGTGGGCGGGGATTTGGAGTATGCAGATGAGGTGACTCTTTCCCGGGCCATGGAAAATAGAATTGAGCTATAGTGTTTTTACAGGCTGGCGCAAGTCAGTCTGTAAGTGTATATGGAGATTTTAGCATGGAAATACTTGTTGGTTTTATAGTACTGGCAATACTGATTTATATCATAGGCAAGCTGATATCTATTCCCTTTAAGATATTGAAAAATATAGTTATCGGTTTAATAGTCGGTTCAGCAGCCATTTGGGTGGTGGACCTCTTTGGTATGGGGATAGAAATTAATGTGGTCAACGCTTTGATTGCCAGCGTGGTAGTATACATTATTTCATCAATTATTTAAAAATATAGTAAAATTTCAAAAAATCTTGTTGACAAGGATTTTGAAAAGAGTTATATTATACAAGCTGACTCGTGAGCAGGAGCTTATGAGAAAGCATAAATCGCGATGGAATTTTAGCGCAAG
>CACZYN010000060.1 GCA_902785445.1 uncultured Anaerovibrio sp. | reverse complement strand
ATTGGGGTTGTAATCGTATATTAAGGTAATAGTGGCTAAAATTATATTTAATTAATTATAGTTGCAGGATATTTTAGACGGAAATGGAATAGTTTATATCAGAAATTAATATAGGCACCATGGGGGTACAACAAAATGCATGAAACAACAAAATTATTGCTATTTGATGCATTAAAAAAAATAAATATAAAATACATTATGACTGCTACGGCGGTAGTAGTTTTTTTTGTAGGCATTATTTTGCTGTACTACAATATGCTCTATAACGAAAAACGAGCGAACATAGTTCAGGATAGAGAAGTGACTGCCATGGAGACGGCACATAGCTTGCATGATTATTTTGCTACTAGTAGAGGTGCAGTAAATATTACGGCTTTTATGTTGGATACCATGCTGCAGGATGGTCGTTCCAATAAGGAAATTCAAGAGTACTTGGTAGAACAATCTGCAGCTATTTCAAGCAGTGTCGTAGAGAATTCTTCGGGGTTATATGGCTACATAAATGGTGAATTTTTAGATGGTGCCAAATGGGTGCCGAATGAGAATTTTGTACCTACGGAACGGCCGTGGTATACCAAGACCATGGCCAATGATGGTGCCATAACCCTTATTGACCCTTATTACGATGTTCAGACGGAACAAGTAGTGATGGCTGTAGGTAAAGGCCTGGCAGATGGTAAGGGCGTTGTGGCCATGGACATGACCTTGGACAAGTTGCAGTCTATTACCGAAGAGGCCGTAGTATCCGGGAATTCTGATTTTGAAATTATTTTGGACAGTACGTACATGGTAGTGGCCCATTCAGATCCTGGTGAGGTAGGAAAGAACTATCGTAAAGAGCAGGGGACACTGTGGTCTGCGCTGGCCAACCAGCTAGGGGACATTGATAACGGTATTATCGAACTGGAATATCAGGGAGAAAACTACATTATTTATGTTGCCAAGATTGAGAATGATTGGCGTTGTCTTTCTATAAAAAATGCCTCAGTTGTATTTGGTCCTTTACGCTTATTGTTGGGCCTTACCATTGGGGTCGTTTTTCTTGTGGTGTTGATTCTGGCCTATATTTTGGAAAAGTTTTATATGCAATACCAAAAAACTGACCAGTTGAATAAACAGCTGGCATCCATTTCCAATATTTATGTGGCCATGTATGATGTGGATTTGGAGAAAGATCGCCTATTTGTGATTAAGTCCAGTGGTGTGGATGTTACCGATATTGTCAATATGGAGCATTCCAAGGCCAGGACAGTTATCAATTCCGTGGCCAAGAAAGTGGCCAAAGGATCCATGTTGAATGATATGCTTCGTTTTGTGAACCCAAGGACCCTGATAAGAAGGCTGAAGGAGCAAGACACCATAGCTGGTGAGTTTTTGACCTCCTTTGGGCCATGGATTCGTCTGCGGTACATTGTGGCTCAGCGGGATAAGGCTGGCTTCCCTACCCGGGTGTTGATGTTATCGGAAGATATAGATAATGAGCGGAAAGAGCGGGATGCACTGATAGATGCGTCAGAGCAAGCTTTGGCGGCCAGTCAGGCTAAATCGGCTTTTTTGTCTAACATGTCCCATGAAATTCGTACACCAATAAATGCGGTGTTAGGAATGAATGAGATGATTTTGCGGGAGTGCAATGATAATGATATTCTCGCCTATGCAGAAAATATTAATAGCGCAGGAAATACCCTTCTGGGAATCATCAACGATATTTTGGATTTTTCCAAAATCGAGGCGGGTAAGCTGGAGATTATTCCCGTGGAGTATGATTTATCCTCAGTACTCAATGATTTGGTGAATATGATAAGTAACAGGGCTGATGTCAAGGGATTGATTATTTCTCTGGATTTTGACCCTAATACGCCGAAAAATCTCTACGGGGATGAGATTCGGGTTAAACAGATAATAACCAATATTCTCACTAATGCGGTGAAATATACTGAAAAGGGCTCGGTTACCTTTTCAGTGGGCTTTGAAAGGATAGCAGAGGATCCGGACAGTATAAAACTATATGTTGCCGTACAAGATACGGGTATTGGTATTAAGCCTGAGGATATGAAAAAACTATTTAAGGAATTTGAGCGTATCGAGGAAAAGCGTAATCGTCACGTGGAGGGTACTGGTCTGGGCATGGCCATTACGCAGAATCTGTTGTCCTTGATGGGTAGTTCCATGCAGGTGGAAAGTAATTATGGACGTGGTTCCAAATTCTCCTTCTATCTGAAGCAACGAGTAATAAATTGGGAGCCGTTGGGAAATTATGAGCAATCCTATCAGGAATATTTAAAAGAGTGCAGGGCTTATCGGGAGACCTTCAAGGCTCCGGACGCCCAGCTGCTGGTTGTGGATGATAATCCAATGAACCTGATGGTGTTTAAGAGTTTACTAAAGCAGACCAAGATAATAATTGACACGGCCACCAGTGGTGCTGAAGGCCTTAGAATGACCCAGGCTAAGCTGTATGACTTAATTTTCTTGGATCACATGATGCCTAATAAGGATGGAATTGAAACGCTGAATGAATTAAGAAGTCAAATAGGCAATATAAATAGGTTTACTCCAGCTATTTGTTTGACCGCCAATGCTATTTCTGGGGCTAGGGAACAGTATATTTCAGCAGGTTTTTCCGAGTATTTGACCAAGCCGGTGGATTCTGTTCGACTGGAAAATATGCTGTTTACCTATCTGCCAAAGGATAAAATTCAAGTAGTGAAACAAAGGATTCCAGTAGAAGCATCTAAGACAAAAATTAATGAAATCTTGCGCACACTTAAAGAGCAGGAGTGGATTGATATTTCTGTTGGTATACAAAATAGCGGGGATATGGAGGCATATCTGCCACTATTGCAGGTATTCTATGAAACCTTGGAAGAAAACTGCCAGACAATTGAAAGATTGTATAAAGACGGGAATATTAAGGATTACACCATCAAAGTTCATGCTTTGAAAAGCTCTGCTCGCCTTATTGGTGCTTTAGAGTTTGCGGAAGAGGCTCAAAAATTGGAAAATGCCGGTAAGGGTGAGGATGTGGAATATATTAACGAGCATCATCAGAGCTTTATGGTGCAATATAAGAGCTTTAAGGAACCCTTGGCGGAGATATTTAAGCAACAGGAGGGCAAGGAAAAGCCAGAAGCGGATAGGGAGCTTTTGGAAGGTGTGTTTGCGGAAATTCGTTCTGCTGCCGAGGAAATGGATGGAGACCGATTGGAAGATATTTTCTCTGAAATGCAGGAATACAGAATTCCCCAGGACCAGGAGGAGTTATATACAAAGCTAAAGGAAGCAACGTCCCAATTAGATTATGGGGAAATATTGACTATTTTGGATACAGTGAAATAAATTAGGTTACGTAAAATGAAAGTGTGATGTTGATGAACTATTGGATTGTTGTGGTTGATGATGACATTATGAGCCTGACAAATGCAAAAATCATCTTGAATGAGGAAGGAATGAGGGTTGACCGCCTGCGGTCCGGGCGAGATCTGCTGAAGTTCATGGTTAACAAGAAACCGGACTTGATTCTTTTGGACATTATGATGCCCGAAATGGACGGTTTCCAGACATACCATTTACTGCGCCAGCTGGAGGATGAGGCGGGGCGTAAGCATACTCCGGTTATTTTTATGACTGGGGCTGAGGGGAACGAAACCGAGCGTCGGGGCTTGGAAGCGGGGGCTTCTGATTTCATTCGTAAGCCCTTAAACAAGGAAATAGTAGTTCGCCGTATTCATAATACCATTATGAAGGCCAAAGAAATTGAGACTTTGCGGGACGAGGCTTCGGTTGACAAGCTAACAGGCTTTTGGAGCCGGGCTGCCGGGACGCAGCGTATAGCCGAATTATGCCAATCCCAAGATGGTATGTTGTTGATTTTTGATTTGGATAATTTCAAACTGGTCAATGATTTGCACGGTCATAATATAGGTGACCGGGTGTTGGAATCCTTTGCTGGGGTGGTCAGAAATAACATACGGGCCAATGATGTGGTAAGTCGCATCGGCGGTGATGAATTTGCCGCATTCTTTTGCAATATGAAAGAAGTGAAGGCACTGGCAGCGCTGACGCAAAGACTGAACCAACAGCTGGTGCTGGCTACGGAAAAGTATTTAGGTAAGGATTCGGACATTCCATTAGGGATTTCGGTAGGGGCAGTAGCAGTACCCGACCATGGAAGAAACTATGGAGAATTATTTCCCCTGGCGGACAGTGCCCTATATCAGGTAAAGAATAGTGGAAAGCATGGGTATTTTCTCTATGATCCAGCGGATAACATAGAATTTTCTGGAGGACAGAATCTTCACAAGGAAATAGCCCGGATTACTAAAATTGTGGAGGGACGAACTGATAAAGGCAGAGCTCTGCTCTTGGGCCTGGAACAGTTTTCTATGATTTATCGGTTTATTGATCGTTATTATTCCCGAAAAGGTGGAAGGACCTGTAAGATTTTATTTGAACTATCGGCCAAGGAAGGAATCGATGGCAAGGAAGTGGCAACACAGTTTGGGGATTGTCTGCAAAAGGTCTTGCGTCGTTGCGACATTATATTGAATTCCAAAGCTAATCAATTCTTTTTGTTTTTGCCAGATTTGGCAGAGGAACATGTGCCCCTCGTAATCGGTCGCATTATGCAAGCTTGGTCAACCTACTCTGCGGCCGAAAGTGTAGTCATCGAACAAGCTGTAGAACCACTTAATTATGAATAATACAGGCGAGATGATAATAGAAATAAAAACGCAAGTTTCCAAGGAGGTACATAAATATGAGTGAGGAAAAAATGGTTCCTGAGGATACTCAAGTTCATGAGGAGACTCAGGTTCATGAGGATACGATGGAACAGGCTGTCAATGATGTGACTGGAGATAAGAAAAAAGTCGTTATTGTCATGTATAAGTATAGTGTGGTAGTGAAAGGGATAGAGCGCAAACTTACGGATTGCGGTTACAAGGTTAAAATTATAGCCGGGGAGTTTGATAAGATTAAATATCTGGCTGATAATACAAGGCTTTTTTTGATTTTCTTACCTAATGGTATTGCTGATGATGTGGTGAATTTAAATCATTTGAATCACATTCATAACGTGGTATGGGAACATGGTAAAAGTATGATGCTGATTGGTGATAAGAAGGATAAAGCCGATTTAATGAAAAAAAATCATCAGTTGGAAAATTTCGTCTGGTTGGATAGACCAGTAAAGATGGATGAGCTGGAATTAGCCGTGGAAAAGGCCCTTGAGGTCACTGCCAAGAAGAAAATTCTCATAGTGGATGATGATCCATCCTATGCCAAAATGGTGCGGGAATGGATAAAGGCTGATTACCAGGCTGTGAGCGTTACCGGGGGGATGAATGCCATTTCCCTTGCTTTGAAAACTCCGGTGGATTTGATACTTTTGGATTATGAGATGCCGGTGGTGGATGGACCCCAGGTGTTCCAGATGCTTAAGCAGGATCCTGATACCGAGAATATACCGGTGATTTTTCTGACTGGTGTAGGTTCGCGAGAAGGTGTGGAGCGGGTTATGGCTTTAAGGCCAGACGGTTATATCCTAAAAACTACCACCAAGGAAAAACTGCTGGAAAGTATCAAAGGCGTGCTTACAAAATAACCGAAGGGGACAAACATCATGCTTTATTATGCCGTGGTTGGCTTGATTGCAGTAGCTGATCTTCTGATTGTAAACTATGATATTTTGTTTAACCATGATGAAAGACAGAGCATTCCTGCTATAGGTACCTATAAACTACTGTTATATGGTATTTTGCTGTATTTTACCACCGATATAATGTGGGGGATTCTGGACAGCAATCATATAGTCAGTTGGCTCTATTTGGATACGGTAGTATATTATATTGCCATGGCTCTTGATGTTATGCTTTGGACCCAGTACGTGGTAAAGTATCTGGCTGAGGAAAATGTATTTGGGCGAATACTGTCTTATACGGGAAAGATTTTCTTTGTGGTTGTGGTGGCCGTCACGGCGGTGAATTTCTTTAACCCAATTTTGTTCTGGTTTGATGAAAATGGTACGTATCAGGCAGGGGCGGCCAGACATATACAGCTTGCATTTCAGATTGTGCTGCTGTTTTTGACCTCGGCCTATGCCTTAAGGGCAATGATGCAAGCGGACAGTGCAGTTAAAATCCGTTATAGAGCGATTTTTCTCTTTGGCCTTGTGGTGGGATTTATGCTGCTGATTCAGCTGGAATATCCATTGTTGCCCTTGTATACAATAGGCTTTATGCTGGGAACCAGTTTGATTCACACCTTTGTATTCAAAGGTGAACTGGAAAGATATCGGCAGGGTATGCGGGAATCCATGCAAAAAGTGGAGGCCCAGGAGAAAATATCTCAAGCCAAAAGTGAGTTTTTGTCCAATATGTCCCATGAAATTCGTACTCCAATAAATACAATTCTCGGTATGAATGAGGTTATTTTGCGGGAATGTAAGGATGAAAATATCATTGTCTATTCGGAAAATGTCAGGATGGCAGGAAGAATGCTGTTGGGCCTGGTGAATGATATTTTGGACTTTTCTAAAATTGAAGCAGGAAAAATTGAAATTATTCCAGTTGAATATAATCTTGCATCAGTACTTAACGATTTGTTGAATATGGTGCGAAATCGGGCTAATGATAAGGGTTTGACCATTACCTTAGACTTTGACAAGGACACTCCTAAATATTTGTGGGGTGATGAAGTACGTATAAAACAGATTATAATGAATATACTCACGAATGCAGTAAAGTATACCGAAAATGGCAGGGTTACTTTGTCTGTGGGATTTAAACCCATAGAGGGAGATACGGAACGAATAAAGCTGTGTGTGTCGGTAAAGGATACAGGTATTGGTATCAAACCTGAGGACATGGACAGGTTGTTTTATAAATTTGAGCGTATGGATGAAATACGCAACCGCAATGTAGAGGGAACCGGCCTGGGATTACCTATCACCCAGAATTTGTTGAAATTGATGGGGAGTTCACTGCAAGTGGAAAGTGTTTACGGTGTGGGCTCAACGTTCTGGTTTGAATTGGAGCAAGAGGTTATCCGTTGGGAGCCGCTGGGGGATATTGAAGAGGCCTATTATTCGCTGCTGAAGAATACTAAAAATTATCATGAGAGATTCACTGCTCCGGAGGCTATGATTCTAGTTGTGGATGACAATCCAATGAATTTGATGGTATTCAAGAGTCTGCTGAAACAAACAAAGATACAAATAGAACTGGCTAATGACGGTGATGAGGCTCTTTTGATGGCCAGGGACAAGAAATACGATGTAATTTTCCTTGATCACATGATGCCTAATAAAGACGGCATTGAGACTTTGCGTGAGTTACATGCACATAGTGAGGGGCCTAATGCCAGTACACCAGCCATCTGTCTGACGGCTAATGCTATTTCTGGTGCACGGGAGCATTATATGGAGGCTGGTTTTGATGACTATTTAACCAAACCAGTTAACTCTGCACAGTTGGAACAAAAGCTGATAGAGTACTTACCAAAGGGAAAAATACGGGAAACCTATAGCGAGGAAAGGGGAAGTGAGTCTACAGCAGAACTACCGGAAATTCCGGAAAACCTTGCCCATCTTCAGGGGCAGGACTGGATAGACTTGAACCTTGGCCTACAAAACAGTGGGGATATGGAGGCGTATTTGCCTCTGTTGCAAATATTCTATGAATCCCTGGAGGAAAAGGCAGCAGAAATCCAGAGTTTTTACGATGCTGGTGATATTAAGGACTACACCATCAAGGTTCATGCCCTGAAAAGCTCGGCTCGGTTAATTGGTGCCATGGATTTCGGTGAAGAGGCCCAAAAGCTGGAGAATGCCGGTAAAGCTGATGATATGGATTATATTCAGTCTCATCACGAGGACTTTATGGCTCAATACAGAAGCTTTAAGGAACCGTTGGCAAGGGCGTTTGTCACTCAGGCGGAAGAAAAGCCGGAAGCTGATATGGATTTTTTGGAGAGCGTCTATGAAGAAATAAGCTCAGCGGCTGAGGACAATGATGTTGATACTTTGGAGTCTATCTTTGCCGAGATGGAAGAATATTCTATGCCAGAGCAGGAGCGGGACCGTTGGGAGCAGTTGAAGGAAGCCATGGCAAAGCAGAAAATTGAAGATATAATTAATGTCCTGAAATAGGAATTGCTTATGAACAAAGGCCTTGCCACACAATGGCAAGGCCTTTTAGTATGGAGGAATTTTGCAATTATCGGTATGGTGAGTGAAGGAATATTTGCTGTGGCAGGTTCAATATATTTGGCCTTGGATGGGAAAGACAAGGAAGCAATAAAAGAATTTGCTACAGATGTTATAGGCTATGATTTATCCCGCACCTGTGATGAAATAAGACCAGTCTACCATCATGATGAAACTTGTCAAAGATCCGTGCCGGAAGCCATAACGGCTTTTTTGGAAGGGAAAGATTTCGAGGATGTGATTAGAACCACCATTTCTCTTGGTGGTGATACAGATACCTTGGCCTGTATAGCCGGCAGTATTGCCGAAGCCTATTATGGTATTCCTGATGAATTAGTGATTGAATGCAGGAATAGGCTGCCAGATGATTTGTTGGAAGTGGTAGATAGATTTTACGAGTTAGCAAATCATAAGAAAGGGTAGTTTATAACAAATGTCCAAAAATATGCCAGAGAGGAGGACAGGCCGGAAAAAACATTATTCATCATTACTACAGATGGCATGGAAAACGCCAGCCATCAATATACCTATAGCAAAGTGAAGAGCCTGGTGGAGCAAAAGAAGGAAAAATATGGTTGGGAATTTTTGTTCATGGGTGCCAATATTGATGCCATTGAAGTTGCTGGAAATATAGGTATTAAGAAAGATTATGCCGTAACCTATAAAAACGACGAAGAAGGAACACTTTTAAATTACGAGGTGATGGAGGAAGCAATCCACGCGGTCAGATGCTGCTCTGCCCCGTTAAGAGCCAACTGGAAAAAGAAGATAGAAAAGGATGTAAAGCGCCGGGGGAAATAATAAACTGTTAAAAATTTTTAATTCATGTTTAAAACAAAATACATTGTTTATAGTTTGATTTTTAATAAAAGAAGGTTACAGAGAATGTAACCTTCTTTTATTATGGAAAAATCGTTACAAACTTAATATAATTTGATAAAATGTTGATAGATATTAATAATACTG
>CACZYN010000059.1 GCA_902785445.1 uncultured Anaerovibrio sp. | reverse complement strand
TTCGGCCACCTCCGGATATCCTTCCCGGTCAGCAACCCGGCTCATGGCCAGATACATGCCCACCTCGGTGCATTCAGCAGTAAAGTTTTCCCGGAGACCTTCAACAATTTCAGAGTCAACTCCCTGGGCAACCCCCAGCTTGTGTTCATCGGCCAACTGCTGGCTTCCGTCTTCCACTTTGTTGAATTTTTCTGGTCCAACCTTGCAAATAGGGCACTGATCCGGTGGGGCATCTCCTTCATGAACATACCCGCAAACACTACATACAAATTTTGCCATACTTTACCTCCTTGCATATAGTACACACAACTTACATCACGATAATTATAACCTATTTGTCAGAAAATTTCTTCAAAAAAATTTTTGAAAATACTTCTGACTCAATGAGGAAATTAGAGAAGAAGCTAAAGTAGTGGGCGGCAATATTGTGAAGATTAAGTGCAAAATTCGGGACTAAGACATAATAAAAAGCAATCCTTCCCAGGTTGAGTAAAACCGTGGAAGGATTGCTTTTATATTGCATTATAAATTGTTGACGAAATGCTCAATGCGGGCTAAGGCTTCAGAAATTTGTTCTACTGAAGTGGCGTAGGAGCACCGTACAAAGCCCTCACCGCAATCACCAAAGGCATTACCAGGAACCAGGGCCACATGCTCCTGCATGAGGATTCGTTCAGCAAATTCCTCGGAGGAAAGGCCAGTGGAGGTAATGTCCGGGAATATATAGAAGGCTCCCTTAGGCTCGAAACACTTCAAACCGGCCTTTTGCAGACCGTCGTAGATGAGTCGGCGACGCTTGTCGTATTCCGATACCATTTTTTTCATGTACTTTTCTCCATGACGAAGTGCTTCCACCGCAGCCAGCTGGGCGGTGATCGGAGCACATAGCATGGTGTATTGATGAATCTTGGTCATGGCTGCAATAATGTCCGGATTGGACAGGGCGTAACCAATACGCCAGCCAGTCATAGCATAGGCCTTGGAAAAGCCGTTCAGCAAAATGGTGCGGTCCTGCATTTCCGGCAGCCCGGCAAAGCACACGTGCTTAGTGTCTCCATAGGTCAAATCACCATAGATTTCATCGGAGATAACAATGAGATCATGCTTAACAGCAAACTGGGCAATGGCCTCCAAATCCTCTTTGGAAAGAATGGCTCCGGTTGGATTATTTGGATAGCCAATAAGAAGAGCCTTGGTCTTGGAAGTTACATGGGGTTCCAAATCAGCGGGGGTGATTCGAAAATCATTTTCCGCCTTAGCCGGTACAGGCACTGGAACGCCACTGGCCAAGGTGGCACAAGCCTTATAGGAAACATAACACGGTTCTGGTATAAGGATTTCATCCCCTGGGGATAAAATAGTTCGCATGGCAATATCCAGAGCTTCACTGACTCCCACGGTCACCAATACATCTGTCTTGGGATTGTAATTCAAGTCATAGCGATTTTTGTGGAGAATGCAGATTTCTTCCCGTAGCTCCATGAGGCCACGATTGGCAGTGTAAGAGGTGTAGCCCTGCTCCAAACCATATACGCAGCTTTCCCGGATGGACCATGGTGTGATAAAGTCTGGTTCGCCCACGCCCAGGGAAATAACATCCTCCATTTCTGAGGCAATATCAAAAAAACGGCGGATGCCTGACGGCGGAACGCTTTTTACAATTGGGGAGATACGATCATTCCAGTTTGTCATATGCTCATCACCAGCCTACGATCTTTTTCTTTGTTTTCAATAATAATGCCGTCCTTTTTGTACGGCTTCAGCATAAAGTGGCTGCGGGTCTGGGTAACTCCTTCGATGGTGGCCAGTCGGGTAGCTACGAAATTGGCTACATCCTGTAAGGATTTGCCTTCAATGATTACCAACAAATCAAAGTTACCGGACATGAGATAGACAGTTCGAACCTCATCAAAGCGGTAGATACGTTCAGCAATAGCATCAAAGCCCACCTCCCGCTGAGGTGTAAGATTAACTTCAATAATGGAGGTAACGGTGTTTTCGCCGGTCTTTTCCCAGTTAATCAGGGTATTATAGCTGAGGATAATCTTATCCTTTTCCAGCTGGGCCATTTTTTCCTCCACTTCGTATTCACTTATGTTTAACATAGCCGCCAGCTCATTGGCTGGACGACGGGCATCATGCTTTAATAATTCCAACAATTCGCGCATAAAAACACTCCTTTTAGATATTTTTTAATAAAATAAAACCCCGTCCTAAAAAGGACGAGGTAAAATCCCGTGGTACCACCTTAATCGGCTGTGGAGAACCATTACAGCCACTTTTATGCCGTTATCGCTGGCCAGCGGCAGCTTTTCCCTATAGGTACTGGGCTGCGGCTCATGAATAGCTTTCTGAATACGGATGATGGCAATTCGCACCAACCATTGCCTCTCTGAATCAACCGATAAACGTACTTTTTTCAGTCATCGCCTTGAACTATAAAATTCTAACGTCGATACTATATCATATTGCCAAAGATTTTGCAATACCACCTCCCTTTGGCGAAGTAGTTGCAATAAATACAAAAAATGGGTAGAATAAAATGAGATGTGTTAATGCTTATCCTGCTAAAGGAGTAGATGACATTGGTAATTGGCAAAATCAATGAAGCAAGCTCGGGATTTACCAAATTTCCTGAGGTTATACGAAAAGCGTTGTTTTTTTTGCATGAACATGATTTTAACAGCATGGATGACGGCGTTTATCCTATTGATGGCAAAAAAAGCTACGCTATCTTGCAGCGTTACACTACCCGACCTTCGGAAAGTGCTAAGCCGGAAGCTCATCGGCAGTATGTGGATATACAGTACATTGTGGAAGGACGGGAAGAATTGGGCTGGTGCCCGTTGAATCCAGAATTACGTGAACATACAAAATATGATATTGATAAGGACATAATCTTCTATGAACGGCTGGTGCCAGGCAGCAGCGTTATTTTAGAGGAAGGATCATTTGCTGTGCTTTATCCGGCGGATGTGCATCGCCCTTGCGGCGCTGTGCATGGCGACCCGATGCCTGTTACCAAGGTAGTCGTAAAGATTGCCGTGGATTATATTAAATAAATGGGATACTAATAGGTAGATGTTTTGGAGGCATGATTGATGACTGTAAGAAGAATTTATGTAGAGAAGCGTCAGGGGTTCTACGATATTCCTGCCCAGCAGCTGTGTGCTGACCTCATGGAAAGTTTTCGGCTGACGGGACTGCGGGCGGTGAGATTGTTCAATCGGTATGATATCGAGGGACTCAGCGACGAGGAATATGCTACGGTGAAATCTGTGGTTTTTTCTGAGCCGCCGGTGGATGTTGTGTATGAAGAGTCTCTGCCTAATTTTTCTAATTCCCGGGTTTTTGCGGCGGAATATCTGCCAGGCCAGTACGATCAGACTGCTGATTCGGCGGCCCAATGCGTACAGCTTGTGACCCAGAAAGAGCGCCCGGTTATTGCCACTGCCCGAGTTGTGGTGTTGGTGGGCGACATTGATGATGCAACTTTTGCAAAGATTAAGTCCTATTATATAAATGCAGTAGAAAGCCGGGAAGCAAAACTGGAAAAACCAGACTCCCTGGACATGGAAATAGAGGCTCCTGATGATGTGGAGGTCATCGAGGGCTTTACAGAGTGGTCGGAAAACAAACTGGGGGCCTTTATGGCAGCCCGGGGTTTTGCCATGAGCTTTGAAGACCTGAAATTCTGCCAGAGTTATTTCCGGGACATGGAGCACAGAGACCCTACTATTACGGAAATACGGGTAATTGATACCTATTGGTCGGATCATTGCCGGCACACTACCTTTACAACGGCTATTGACAGAGTGGATATTGAGCAGGGAGATTATAGCCCGGCTATTGTTAAGGCTTATAGACAGTATCAGGCTGACCGGGATGAGGTATATGCTGATCAGGACCGGGATGTTAGCCTGATGGATTTGGCAGTTATCGGCATGAAGACCCTGAAAAAGCAGGGTAAGCTGGCTGATTTGGACGAATCGGAGGAAATTAATGCCTGCAGTATTGTAGTTAATGCTGACATTGGCGGCGAAAATGAAGAATGGCTGATTATGTTCAAAAACGAGACCCATAATCATCCTACGGAAATTGAGCCATTTGGTGGCGCAGCTACCTGTCTGGGTGGTGCTATTCGCGATCCGTTATCGGGACGTTCCTACGTTTATCAGGCAATGCGGGTAACTGGTGCTGCAGACCCTCGCCGTCCGGTTTCGGAAACAATGGAAGGTAAGCTTCCACAAAAGAAGATAACCCAGGGGGCAGCGGCAGGCTATAGCTCCTATGGTAATCAGATTGGTTTGGCTACTGGCCAGGTTGCCGAGGTATACCACGAAGGCTTCATGGCTAAGCGCATGGAAATCGGAGCAGTTATTGCGGCAGCTCCTAAGGTAAATGTGGTTCGTGAAGTACCACAAAAGGGCGACGTAGTGGTATTGGTAGGCGGCCGTACTGGTCGTGATGGCTGCGGCGGTGCTACTGGGTCCTCCAAGGAGCATACTGCTGAGTCTTTGACAACCTGTGGGGCAGAGGTGCAGAAGGGTAATCCACCTACTGAAAGAAAAATTCAACGTCTGTTCCGCAATGCCAAGGTCAGCAGAATGATAAAGCGCTGCAACGATTTTGGTGCCGGCGGTGTGTCAGTTGCAATTGGTGAGCTCACTGATGGTTTGGTTATCGACCTGGATTTGGTCAAGAAAAAATATGAGGGGCTTGATGGTACTGAGTTGGCCATTTCGGAGTCCCAGGAGCGTATGGCTGTTGTACTGGCCAGTGAAAATGTAGATGCCTTTATAAAATATGCCGATGATGAAAATCTGGAAGCAACGGTGGTGGCTGAAGTCACTGATGACAGACGTCTGGTGATGAAGTGGCGGGAAAATACCATCGTTAATTTAAGCCGGGATTTTCTGGACACCAACGGCGTAAAGCAGCATATTGATGTGGAGGTAGCATCTCCAACAAGGGAAGACTGCTACTTTGATAAGCTGCCAATGAAGATTGAGGCTTTGGGCAGTGATATAGAAAAAGCCTGGTTGGAAAACCTTAAGGACTTGAATGTATGCAGTCAGAAGGGATTGGCTGAGCGCTTTGATGCCACTATTGGTGGTAATACTGTATTGATGCCGTTTGGGGGTAAGACACAAATGACTCCGGTGGATGGTATGGTTGCCAAGCTGCCGGTGTTGGGCAAGGAGACTACCACAGCAACGGCTATGACCTATGGCTATAATCCACACCTTATGGAGTGGAGCCCATTCCATGGAGCGGTTTATGCAGTGCTGGAGTCCGTAGCCAAAATGGTGGCTTTGGGTGGCCGGGCGGATACAATTCGCATGACCTTCCAGGAATATTTTGAAAGCTTGGGTAACGATTCCCGTAAGTGGGGTAAACCATTTGCGGCCCTTTTGGGTGCTCTGTGGGCGCAGCATCAGTTGGAAATTCCGGCCATTGGCGGTAAGGATTCCATGTCTGGTACTTTCATGGATTTGACAGTGCCACCAACGCTGGTTTCCTTTGCAGTGGACGTTATGAAAGCGGACAATGCAATTTCTCCAGAGTTTAAATATGCCGGCAATAAGGTATATTACATTGAGTCCCCACGGGATAGCTATGATATGCCGGACTTTAAGTATTTACGAAATGCTTATAGCAAGGTCAGCCAGTTTATGGCGGATAAGAAGGTATTTTCTGCCTCCAGTGTCCGTGTGGGTGGTATTGCAGCAGCTATTACCAAGATGTGTCTGGGCAATAATATCGGCTTTAAGTTCAATAGGGTACCTTCCAAGGCGGATTTGTTCCGGGCGGATTATGGCGGATTGTTGCTGGAAGTCTCGGCAGCGGCTGATGTGGCAAAAGACCTTAAGGGTGTAAAATATATTGAATTGGGTGAGACTACCCATGTTACCAGCATTGTTTGTGGTAAGGCCGTAATCACCTTGCCGGATGCTTTGAAAGCATATACTGCACCGTTGGAAAAGATTTTCCCTACGGCGGTAAAAAATAATGACAAGGCAGTAAATGAATTCCTGTATACCAATGGCAACCGCATCAAGGGCAAAGGGTCAATCGCTGTTCCTAAGGTATTTATTCCGGTATTCCCGGGAACCAACTGTGAATATGATTCGGCCAGAGCCTTTGAACGGGCCGGGGCAGTAACTGAAACTTTGGTTATTCGCAATCTAACCCCATCGGCAGTTGAAGAGTCGGTAGAGGCTATCGTAAAAGGTATCCAATCAGCTAAGATTGTTATGCTTCCTGGTGGCTTTAGCGGTGGTGACGAACCAGATGGCTCTGGAAAATTCATTGCGGCTATGTTCCGTAATCCACGGATTAAGGAAGCGGTAGATGATCTACTTCAGCATCGTGATGGCCTGATGCTGGGTATTTGTAATGGCTTCCAGGCACTTATTAAGTTGGGCTTGGTGCCATACGGTGAAATTCGTGATTTGACAGACGCGTCTCCTACCTTGACCCACAATCAGATAGGTCGTCATGTATCCTGCATGGTACGCACTAAGGTGGTATCCAATTTGTCACCATGGTTTAACAATGTTAAAGTGGGTGAAACCTTTACTATTCCGGTATCCCACGGCGAAGGCCGCTTTGTGGCTGATAAGGAAGTGGTGGCCAAGCTCAGAATTAATGGGCAGATTGCTACTCAGTATGTAGGACCTACCAGTGAGCCTACTGCGTTGGCACCATTTAATCCAAATGGTTCAGTGAATGCTATCGAGGGTATTACCAGCCCGGATGGTCGGGTACTGGGTAAGATGGGTCACTCAGAACGTATCGGCGATTCTGTGGCTGTTAATGTACCAGGCAATCAGAATCAGCTTATATTTGAAGCTGGAGTACAATATTATAAGTAACATGAGTAAAAAACGCTTTGAGCTTTTTATAGCTAAAAGCGTTTTTACTTTGAAAAAATGTCAAAATTTTTTTGAAAAAAAGAAGGAAAACTGACAGGCGTGGCGAATATGTCACGGTGGAAAGAGATGAAGAGGGGTTTCATCTCCAAAATGAGTTGATGAATAATAGGGGTATTGTTTGTCAGCGGCCGAAGATTTTTATTATGAGGGGGATTTTTTAAATGGCAAAGAAGTATGTAATGGCGTTGGACGCAGGTACAACCAGTAACAGAGCGATCATCTTTGATGAGAATTCAAAGATTGTTGGTGTTTCTCAGAAAGAGTTCACCCAGATTTTTCCACAGCCAGGCTGGGTTGAGCATGATGCAGAAGAAATTTGGAGCACCATGACTACTGTTATGAAGGAAGCTCTGGAGCAGAGCGGACTTGCTGCCAGCGATATTGCAGCCATCGGTATCACTAATCAGCGTGAGACCGCTGTTGTATGGGATAAGGCTACTGGCCGTCCTGTATATAACGCAATTGTTTGGCAGTCCCGTCAGACTGCTGAAATCGCAGAAGGCCTGAAGAAGAAGGGCCTGACTGAGGAGTTCAAGAGCAAGACTGGTTTGACCATTGATGCTTACTTCTCCGGTACTAAGATTACCTGGATTTTTGATAATGTGGAAGGCACTCGTGAGAGAGCTGAAAAGGGCGAATTGCTCTTTGGTACCATCGATACTTGGCTTATTTGGAAGCTCACCGGTGGTAAGGCTCATGTAACTGATTATTCCAATGCATCCCGTACTTTGATGTATAACATCAAGGAATTGAAGTGGGACGATGCACTCCTTGGTTACCTTGGTGTTCCTAAGTGCATGCTTCCTGAGGTTCGTCCATCTTCCGGTGTATATGGTGAGGCTATTCCTTCCATTCTTGGTGCAGCTATTCCAGTTGCTGGCGCAGCTGGTGACCAGCAGGCAGCTCTCTTTGGTCAGAACTGCTTCGAGCCTGGTATGGCTAAGAACACCTATGGTACAGGCTGCTTCATGCTGATGAACACTGGTACTGACATCTATGATTCCAAGAACGGCTTGGTTACTACCATCGCTTGGGGTCTTGATGGCAAGGTTGAGTATGCTCTGGAAGGTTCCATCTTCGTAGCTGGTTCCGCTATCCAGTGGCTCCGTGATGGTGTACGCATGGTTGATTCCGCTCCAGATTCCGAGTGGGTAGCCAAGAAGGTTCGTGACACCGCTGGTGTATATCTTGTTCCTGCATTCGTAGGCCTTGGCGCTCCATATTGGGATCAGAATGCCCGTGGTATGATTATTGGTATTACCCGTGGTACTACTAAGGCACATATCGTTCGTGCTACCTTGGAGTCCTTGGCATATCAGACTAAGGATGTACTTGGCGCTATGGAAGCAGATTCCAACATCAAGTTGGCTTCCCTGAAGGTTGACGGCGGTGCTGTTGCCAACAACCTTATGATGCAGTTCCAGGCTGATATTCTGGGCGTTCCTGTTGATCGTCCTCAGATTATCGAGACCACTGCTTTGGGTGCAGCTTACCTTGCTGGTCTTGCTGTTGGCGTTTGGAACAACAAGGAAGAGTTGAAGACTGCTTGGAAGCTGGATGTTCGCTTCGAGCCTGTAATGGCTAAGGAAGAGGCTGACAAGCTGTACAAGGGGTGGAGAAAGGCTGTTAAGCACTCCATGCATTGGTTGGATGAAGACTAATTTTAGTTTGACCTTCAAAGCTTTTTAATACTTATGGATTCATGGCCGGGTGCCGGCGATTTGGGGATGCCGGCACAAGGCCTGAATTATAGCAATTATTCATTAATGTTTTATGTGAAAGAGGGATGAATTTATGGACAATTTGTTAGGCGAGTTTATGGGAACTATGGTTCTGATGGTGTTTGGTTGCGGCGTTAACGCAAACATGACACTGGCAAAGACTTGCGGTCACGCTGGTGGCTGGATCTGCACAACTACCGGATGGTGTTTTGCAGTAGTAATGGGTGTTTACACCTCTGTTGCTCTTGGTGCTCCACAGGCTGATATCAACCCATCTGTTACTATCGCCAAGACTTTGGCAGGCGTTTACACTTGGGATCAGTTCGCAGCTACTTCCATCGTACAGATTCTTGGTGGTATCGTTGGTGCTATCATCGTTTATCTGGCATATCTCCCACACTGGGCAGAGACTGAAGGAAGCAAATTGGGCGTATTCGCCACTGGTAATGCAGCTGGTAATCAGGTAACTGCATTTATCTGCGAGATGATTGCTACTTTCTTCCTCATGTTCCTCATCTGGTGTATCTTCTCCAAGGGCGTTGCTGGCGATATCGGCTTAGCTCCTGGCTTTGGTCCATACCTTGTAGGTATGCTGATCTGGGCTCTTGGTCTTTCCCTTGGTGGTCCTACCGGTTATGCAATGAACGCAGCTCGTGACCTTGGTCCAAGAATTGCACATGCA
>CACZYN010000058.1 GCA_902785445.1 uncultured Anaerovibrio sp. | reverse complement strand
GAAGCGCCCCGGCTTACCCTTGGTGCGATATAGCTTGGAGGCTACCCCCTTATACAGGATTTCATTGATAAGGGTACTCTTGCCGGAGCCGGACACCCCCGTAACCACCGTAAAGGTTCCCAAGGGCAGCTTAACCGCCAGATTTTTCAGATTGTTTTCCTTGGCCCCAACTATTTCCAAAAACAGTCCATTGCCCTCCCGGCGGTTCTTGGGAACCGGAATATATTTCTGCCGACTGAGGTACTGGCCGGTAACCGACTCCGGCACCTGCATGATCTCCTCCGCCGTGCCTTGGGCCACAACATGCCCGCCTTCCGTGCCAGCCCCCGGACCAATATCGATGATATGATCCGCTGCCAGCATGGTATCCTCGTCATGCTCCACAATGAGCAAAGTATTCCCCAAATCCCGCAGATTTTTCAGGGCCGACAGCAAGCGGCTGTTATCCCGCTGATGCAGACCAATACTTGGCTCATCCAATATATACAATACTCCCACCAGGCCAGAACCAATCTGGGTAGCCAAGCGAATACGTTGGGCTTCACCACCGGACAGAGTCCCCGCTGCCCGGGACAGGGTGAGATAATCCAGTCCCACGGTCACTAAAAAGCCTAATCGGGCCTGGATTTCCTTTAATATTTGCTTGGCAATTTTCTGCTCCCGGGAAGTAAGCTCCAAACCACTGAAGAAATCCGCACAATCCCGCACGGTCATTTCCGTAACCTCATGGATATTTTTCTCGCCAATGGTTACCGATAAGGACTCCGGCTTCAGACGGGTGCCATTGCATACGGGACATTTGCTGATACTCATATAGTTTTCCATATCCTCCCGCATGGCATCCGAGTCCGATTCCCGATAGCGCCGGTTCAGCAGTGGCATCACTCCCTCGAAAGGTCCCGTATGAATTTTGTATATGCCAAACATATTTTCATAACCAAAGCTGTATTTCTTGTCCCCGGTACCGTACAACAATTCCTCCTGGGCTTCCACGCTCATATCATCCCAAGGGGTATCAATGGTAAAGCCGTAGGCCTCCGCCACAGATGCCATCTGGCACATAGTATAAGATTTAGGGTTATTGCTTAAAGGAGCCACCAGCCCATCCGCCAGGCTCCGGGAGGTATCCGGCATTACCAGCTCCAAATCGAATTCACTATGACTGCCTAAGCCGCTGCAGGCCGGACAGGCGCCAAAGGGATTATTAAAGGAAAACATGCGGGGAGCAATTTCCGGCAGGCTGATACCACAGTCCACACAGGCAAAATTCTGACTGAACATCAGCATTTCTCCGTCCACAATCTGGACATAGGCCACGCCCTCACCCAGCTTCAAGGCCGCTTCCAGGGACTCTGCCAATCGCTGACGAATTTCCTCACGGATAATCAGCCGGTCAATTACCACCTCAATGGTATGCTTTTTATTCTTCTCCAGATTTATGTCCTCACTGGCTTCCATTATTTCCCCGTCAATGCGGAGACGCACATAGCCCTCCTTGCGGATATGTTCCAGCAGCTTGCGATGTTCTCCCTTCTTGCCCCGTACCACCTGAGCAATAATCAACAGCTTGGTCCGTTCCGGCAGTTGCAAAAGCTGGTCCAGCATCTGATCGATGGACTGCTGATTTACTGGTTTGCCACACTTGGGACAGTGGGGACGCCCAGCCCGGGCAAAGAGCAAACGTAGATAATCGTAAATTTCCGTTACGGTGCCCACGGTGGAGCGGGGGTTACGGCTGGTGGTTGTCTGGTCAATGGAAATAGCTGGGGACAAGCCCTCGATATAATCCACATCCGGCTTATCCATCTGCCCCAAAAACATGCGGGCATAGGAAGAAAGCGACTCCACGTAGCGCCGTTGTCCTTCCGCGTATATGGTATCAAAGGCCAGGGAAGATTTCCCTGACCCTGACAATCCGGTAACCACTACCATCTTATCCCGTGGTATATCCACATTTATATTTTTCAGGTTGTGCTGTCGGGCACCCTTAACACGAATGTATTTTTCCATAAAGGTCTTTCTCCCCAATTGGCTAACCATACAAAAAATCTGTCAGGATTTCTTCCGGCTGGTTTTTCGTCCAATACTATCTTCTAATTCAAAAATCATATCCCGCAGTTCGGCAGCCCGCTCGAATTCCAAGCCCCGGGATGCATTCTGCATCTCCTTGGTCAGGGCCTTTATCAGGGCCTCCGTTTCCTTCTTGGTCATTTTCTTGCCTGGCCGTTGTCCCTTCTTGGCAGTTGCCTTATAATCTACGCCGCTCTCCGCCACCAGAGTGGTCTCAATCAAGTCCTTTACTGGCTTGATAATGGTCTGAGGCACAATGCCATTGGACTTGTTATAGGCATCCTGTATTTCCCGTCTCCGCTGTGTCTCGTCGATGGCCTTCTGCATGGACTCCGTTACCACATCGGCATACATGATAACCTTGCCCTCAGCATTACGGGCCGCCCGGCCAATCGTCTGAATCAAGGATGTTTCCGACCGCAGAAAGCCTTCCTTATCCGCATCCAGAATGGCTACCAGAGAAACCTCCGGCATATCCAAGCCTTCCCGCAGCAGATTGATTCCCACCAGCACATCAAAGGCACCAGCTCGTAAATCCCGAATTATTTCAGCCCGCTCAAAGGTGGCAATATCCGAATGGAGATAGCGCACCCTTATACCGGTTTCCTTCAAATACTCCGTCAGATTTTCCGCCATTTTCTTGGTGAGGGTAGTAACCAGCACCCGCTGGTCCTTGGCAATTCGCAGCTTGATTTCGCTGATTAAATCATCAATCTGGCCAGTTAACGGACGCACCTCCACCGCCGGATCCAGCAAGCCCGTGGGGCGGATAATCTGCTGAACCACCTGCTGGGACAATCCCAGTTCATATTGGGCCGGAGTCGCCGACACAAAAACAATCTGATTTATCCGGCTGACGAATTCCTCAAATCTCAGGGGACGGTTATCAAAGGCGGATGGCAAACGAAAGCCGTTATCCACCAGGGATTCCTTCCTGGAACGATCACCGGCATACATGGCCCGCAGCTGTGGCAAGGTCACGTGGGACTCGTCAATAACCATAAGGAAATCCTCCGGGAAATAATCCAATAGGGTATAAGGTGCTTCCCCCGGGGCCCGCTGGGTCAAGTGCCGGGAATAATTCTCGATACCAGAGCAATAGCCCATCTCCTGAATCATTTCCAAATCATAATTGGTCCGTTGCTCTATGCGCTGAGCCTCCACCAGTTTCCCCTTGGCCTTGAAGAAATCCACTTGCTGCACCAGCTCCTCCCGGATAGTGCCCATGGCAATTTCCAAATCCTCTTTTGGGGTCACGTAATGGGAGGCCGGGAAAACCATGGAATGGGTCCGTTCCCCAAATACTTCCCCGGTAAGCACATCAAATTCCAGTATCCGATCAATTTCATCCCCAAACATTTCGATGCGGATAGCCCGATTATTGTAACCTGCCGGAAAGATTTCCACCACATCCCCCCGCACCCGAAAATGACCGCGCTCCAATACCAGATCATTACGATCATATTGCATGGTCACCAGACGTCGGAGAATAGCATTACGGTCTATTTCCTGACCCTTGTGAATGGACAGCACCATTTCATGGTAGCTTTCCGGTGAGCCCAAACCGTAAATACAGGAAACACTGGCCACAATAATCACATCCCGGCGCTCAAACAGGGAGCAGGTGGCGGAATGCCGCAGCTCATCTATTTCATCATTAATGGAGGCATCCTTTTCAATGTAGGTATCCGTGGAAGGAATATAGGCCTCTGGCTGATAATAGTCATAATATGACACAAAGTATCCCACATAATTATCCGGGAAAAATGTCTTGAACTCGCTGGCCAACTGGGCAGCCAATGTCTTGTTATGGGCAATAACCAAGGTCGGCTTCTGTACCTGCTCGATTACCTTGGCGATGGTAAAGGTCTTGCCGGTGCCAGTGGCCCCCAATAAAACCTGGGCCTGCTGACCGGTATCAATGCCTGCTGCCAAATCGTGAATAGCCTCCGGCTGGTCTCCCATGGGCTGGAAGGGGGATACCACCTTAAAGGGCTGATTTTCCGTAAATTCTATATTGTTTAGTTTAGGAACCTTTTCCATATCTATCGCTCCATTTTAATCGAACATATTATCTATATTATACTTATGTTAATATGTTTATTCAACATAAATTTACCCTACACTAACGGGTGCTAAGACTCCTTCCTCAAATGTGGGAGTCGAGCACCCATAAGCTCAGGATTAATTCGGCTAAATTCAGTGGGAGTACAAAACTCCCACTGAATAAGTCTCATTTTACCATCAAAGAAAAGGGACTGCCTTCGCCAGTCCCCTTGCCAATCTACAAGCCTCAATTGCTGCTCAAACTATATCAAAGGACATGGTAACCGTCACAATGGTACCTATCCCTACCGCACTATAGACAGCAATGTTGCCGCCCATTTTCTCCAGTAACTGTTTGGTTACATAAAGGCCCAAGCCCTGACCATTAGCCCAACTATCCAACTGCCGGTTTTCCTGGGTAAATGGATCAAACATCTGCTGCTGGAACTCCGGTGCAATGCCAATTCCTTCATCAGAAACCTTGTATTTGCAGGCTAATCTTCCACCGTGCTTCTTCACTTCCACAAGGCAGTGGATTTCCTGTCCGGCTGAGCTGTATTTCAAAGCGTTATGAACTATATTGAACAATATCCGCTTTACGAACAGGCCATTACCGTAAACCTCGGTATCATTCAGCTCACCATAGTCCTCGTCAGTAATAAATTCTATCTGCTTCATTTCCGCAATTGTATTTGCAAAAGTCTCCACAGTTTTAAACATATCACGAATATTAAAGGTCTTTTTCTCGCTATCCTTCTCCTCTTTTTTCATCTGACTGGCATCCCAAATATCCTCTGCCAGCTCCTTCAACAGATCCACATTAACCTTAAATCGGGTTAATTCCGCACCAGCCAGTGTGGAATTTTCGTTGATGATATGCTCCATAATGCTGACCACATCTTTTTCGTTATCCGCCATATTGTTGATAAGCGCATTACGAACATCGGCCTCAGTTTTAACTTCGCGCAAATCCAACTTCAGCTTATCCTCAGTTTGGGTCTGCAGCTCCATCATACCATCCACGTTTTGGATAGTAAGAATAACCTTGTTCTTGTCGGCCATACCAAAGAGGCGAACCTGCATATACTGTGGCTTTTGTTTCCTAATCATACGATAGGTATGGGAAAAAGCCGTGGCATGAATCAAAGCATTGCGGATATTCTTTAAATCCAGCACCCGTTGCAAAGTGGCCTTATCATCATTATGCACATAGTCCCGGACATAGGTCTTTAACACATCCTCAAAGGAAACAATTTGGTCATCATAATAATAGGACTGTACCTCCACCGATGAATCATCACCGATATTCAGCACCTCTGCCTCACCGGTATTCAGATCAATTTTCAGTACCGTGGAATATTTCAAGGTCAAGGTGGAAATAATCTCCTTAAGCTGTACCTCCTTTTCATTATCCACAGCTAAGGTGGCTGAACCAAAGGCCCTCACTGGCTTACCGTCCTTGTCAAATTCCGTGGTATAGCGCACGTGGAATGGAATCCGATCCTTGGTCAGGGGAATTACTGCCTGCATGCCGGATTCGCCCTGCTCAATCCGCTTATGCCAATGGCGATACATGTCCGCATAATCCGGTGGGAACATCCCTGATTCAATAAGTGGTTCCGGATAATTTTCCACCAAAGGCGGTAAATTCAAGTCCCGCATACAGCGGGAGCAGGGCCGCATTTCCTTGGTGGCCACATCGTACTCCCAGGCATAAATATTGGCCTGATCGGCAGCGGCCAGGAACTTAGTTTCATTATCCGAAACTTTCTTAAAGGTAGTCTTCGCCTCAGTAGTATTCCGCACCATGGCACAGTATAAATGTTCAGCCTGATGGGTGCCCACCAACCGTATCTGAAATGCTATGCAACAGGCCTGAAAACCACAGCACTGTGAAAAGGAACGGAACCATATTTCCCCATCAGCTATTTTCTTTTCCTCGGCAGCTTGTTGCAGAAGCTGGCAAAATTTCTTTTCTTCTTTGTCATCAGAAAACTGCCAGTCCCCTTCCCCACCCACATTGTCCAGGGAAATGTCCGGCAAAATATCCTCATTGTAACGTGTATTGGACTTTTCCACCTTTAAAAGACACTTATTGTAGGTAAAGTAGATTATGGCACCTAAGTTATTCTCATACAAATAATTTGCAGCTTCATCCTTTCCAGCAAAAATCTGCCCCTCTTGGGCATTTATAAAATCATTCAGCCGATCCAACCAAACCGACTTTTTTGGCACTTTAGTTTCCGGTGAACACTTAACTGCTGTATCCATATCTGGCTCTCCTATCTATATTGTAATTACTCTATCAATTATTTGCCTGTAATTCGTCCAAACCTAAAGAGGATTTTCTACCCAAACGATAGAAAATCCTCTTTTAAAACTAATTAATTATTTGCAAATTTCCTTAGAAGTTAACCTCTTCACCCCGGGAAAGCTTTTCATGGAATTCCGCCGTCGCTGCAAAGAGAGCATCCGTAGAAGAATTCAAGGCAGTCTCGCAGGAATCCTGAATTACGCCGATGATAAAGCCAACACCTACGGCCTGCATGGCAATGTCATTGGAAATACCAAAGAGAGAGCACGCCATTGGAATCAGCAACAGGGAACCACCGGCCACACCGGAGGCACCACAGGCACCTACTGTAGCCAATACGGACAGAACGATTGCGGTAGGAACATCCACCTGAATACCCAAGGTATAGGCCACTGCCATGGTCATAACGGTAATGGTAATAGCTGCGCCTTCCATATTGATAGTTGCCCCAAGAGGTACCGATACGGAATAGAAATCCTCATCCAAACCCAACTTCTTGCACAGCTCCATATTCACCGGAATATTAGCTGCCGAGCTACGGGTAAAGAAAGCGGTAACGCCAGACTCCCGCAGACACTGGATAACCAATGGATAAGGATTACGCTTTAAGAACATAAACACAATCAGCGGATTAACGATAAAGGCCATGATGAACATGGTACCTACCAAAACCACCAACAACATACCGTAATCAACAAAAATTGCCATACCACTTTCGGCAACAGCAGAGAATACCAAGCCCATAATACCAAATGGAGCCAACTGGATGATCCAGGATACAGCCTTGGATACAATAGCTGCAACCTCAGCCACAAAATTCCGGGTAGCCTCGGAAGCCAAGCGCTTAAAGCCCATGCCAAAGATTATGGCCCAGCAGAGAATACCCACATAGTTGGCATTCATAATAGCCGACACTGGGTTAGCCACCATGTTGGTCAAAATAGTCTTGATAACATCACCAATACCATTTGGTGGAGTGTTATTAGCGGCATCTGTCAATACCATGCCCACCGGCATAGCAAAGCTAAACAATACTGCTGCAGAAGCTGCCAGCAAAGTACCTAAAACGTATAAAAACACTACATTTTTAAAGCGTCCGCCAATATCACCGCTGGCATTGGCCAAAGCACTGATAACCAGCACAAATACCAGCACTGGGGCAATACCCTTCAATAAACCTACAAAGAGGTTACCGAAAATCGGAATTACGCCATTATCCGGAATAACAGTAGCTAAAATTGCACCCAGCACTAATCCGCAGATAATCCGCAAAATCAGGCTGATGCTTTGCCATTTTCTAAAAGTTGCTGTCATATAAACAAAACTCCTCACATAAATATAGTATAAATCCTTGGTGGACATCACCTAGTTAATAATTCTAGTAGCGTAAGTCAACCATGTCAAGAAAAATCCACTCCATGCGGACATTTATACTAAAAATCTTTCCTATGTGGATTTTGAAATATAATCCCAGCAAAAAAATGGGACCGATAGCAAACTACCCTGTCCCATTCCACAAAAACAATATTTTATTTTACTCATTTTACAACCACATTTACCAGCTTATCCGGTACGCAAATCATCTTCACGATGGTCTTGCCCTCAGTGAGCTCCTGCACTCGAGCATTGCTCTTGGCCGCTTCTTCCATTTCCTCCCGACTGATACCGGTGGCAATCATGATACGATCGCGAACCTTACCATTAATCTGGAGCACGATTTCCACCTCAGCGGTAACGGTAGCTGCCTCATCACATACTGGCCATTTCTGGCTATGAACACTGCCATCGCCAATAAGATTGCTCCACAGCTCCTCTGTCATGTGCGGCGCGAATGGTGCCAACAGCTTCATGAGATTTACGGCTACCTCCCGCACCAGACCGGCATTTACCGTCTCACTGTTCTGGAACTTGTAGAAGTCATTTACCAGCTCCATGATGGAGCTGATAGCTGTATTGAACATAAAGCGGTCACGGATATCCTCGGTAACCTTCTTGATGGTTACGTGCAGCACATGACGCAAATCCTTTTCTTCAGCGGTCAGGCTACTGGTATCATAATCATCAGCAGCTCCCTTGATTTTATCCTCAAACTGGTCCAGAATACGCCATACACGGTTCAGGAATCGGAAGGAACCGGCAACGCCCTCGTCGCTCCAATCCAGATCACGCTCTACTGGCGCTGCAAACATAATGAAGAGGCGGGCTGTATCTGCTCCATACTGGCCGATAATTTCCTCCGGGGAAACCACATTGCCTTTGGACTTGGACATCTTGCTGCCATCCTTCAGCACCATCCCCTGGGTCAAGAGGTTGCTAAATGGCTCCGCAAAGTCCACTAAGCCCTCATCCCGCAGTACCTTGGTAAAGAATCGGGAATAGAGCAGATGCAGAATAGCATGCTCAATACCACCGATATACTGATCTACTGGTGCCCAATAATTTACCTTGTCCTTGTCGAACGGCATTTTATCATTCTTCGGATCAGTGTAGCGGAGATAATACCAGGAAGAACAAATAAAGGTATCCATGGTATCCGTTTCCCGCTTGGCTGGCTTGCCACACTTCGGGCAGGTGCAGTTGACAAATTCCTCGCACTGGGCCAGCGGAGAAACTGCACCCTGCTCAAAATTAACGTTTTCTGGCAGCAATACCGGTAATTGATCCTCTGGTACCAGCTGCTCACCGCAGTCCTCGCAATAAATTACCGGAATTGGAGCACCCCAATAACGCTGACGGGAAATCAGCCAATCCCGGAGACGGTAATTAACCCGGCGCTTGCCGAAGCCTTCCTTTTCCGCCTTGTCCATTATACCCTTCATGGCAGTCTTAATATCCTGACCGTCAAACTCACCGGAATTTACCAAAACACCAGCTTTGTCCACATAAGCCTCGGTCATGTCCTCCAGACGCAGCTCCTGATCCTTCGGCTGCAGGGTAATGATTATATTCAAATTGTATTTCTTAGCAAACATCCAGTCACGCTGGTCCTCGGATGGTACACCCATTACCGCACCGGTACCATAGTCTGCCAGTACGTAATTGGTTACCCAGATTTCTGCCTTGTTGCCATTGAATGGATTGATTACATATACACCAGTCCCGATACCTTCCTTCTCGGATTCGGAGGAAGTAC
>CACZYN010000057.1:19027-25207 GCA_902785445.1 uncultured Anaerovibrio sp. | reverse complement strand
TCTGTGCTTGTTGCTTTTTCGTATGTTGTCGCCAATGTTTTCAATATGCCGCATGCCGCTCGGACATGCCTTCCTGCGCATCGATCATAAGAAACACAATGTCACATTCATCAAGCGTTTTTATGGCACGGTTTACGGAATAGTATTCCACGTCCTCATTGACCTTTGCCTTGCGCCGGATACCGGCGGTATCAAGGATAATACAGTCACGGCCGTTATAACGGAAGGAACCTTCAACTACGTCACGCGTAGTGCCTGCATAGTCGCTTACAATAGAATTTTCCGTATGGGTAAGCCGGTTGGAAAGCGTAGATTTTCCGGTATTCGGTTTGCCGAAACCATGGGCGATCCTATTACTCTTAGAATTGTGAATCGGGACTGGCAGAACTGGACGGATCGGATGTCGGTATTCGGTGCTGAATTTGGGGACAAGGTAACGGCGGTACGGCCGGGACATGCGGATTTAACCGGTGTCCTTAAATATGACCGGGATGATGCCCGGGATATTTTGGAGCGGGCCAGTGCCCGGGAAACTGCGGCCAGAGTAGCGGTTGGTGCCCTGTGTAAACAGTTCTTGCAGGCCTGTGGCATCGAAGTGGTCTCCCATGTTATAAAAATTGGTGGTATTTCTGTGGATGAAGGGAATATCGATCGGAGCAAAATTGGCAGCGGTAATTCGGAGCTTAATTGCTACGATGAAGCAGCTGAGGAAAAGATGAAGGCCAAGATTCAGGAAGCTATCCAAGCCGGGGATACCTTGGGCGGTGTATTTGAGGTAATTGTTCGGGGGGCTCCTTTGGGACTTGGCAGTCATATCCAGTGGGATAAGCGGCTGGATGGCAAGCTGGCCTGGGCTATGATGGCTATTCAGGCCATTAAGGGTGTGGAAATCGGCGCAGGCTTCCAGTGCGGTGAATTGCCGGGCAGCCAGATACATGACGAAATGTTCTTGGATGAGAGTAAAAAGGTTTACCGCAAGACCAACCGGGCCGGTGGCTTGGAGGGCGGCATGACCAATGGAGAGGAAATCTGCATCAAGGCCTGCATGAAGCCGATTCCTACGTTAATGCAGCCACTTAATTCTGTGGATATTGGCTCCAAGAGTGAGGCTTCTGCCTGCAAGGAGCGTAGTGATGTGTGTGCGGTTTCGGCAGCCTCGGTGGTTGGTGAGGCCATGACGGCTATTGTTATGACGGAAGCGGTATTGGACAAGTTTGGCAGTGATGCTATGGTGGATTTGCTGCGTAATGTGACCAGCTATAAGGAGAGAGTGCAGGGCAGCTTATGATAAAAAATGTTGTACTTATTGGCTTTATGGGCACCGGAAAATCCAGCAGTGGCCGTATGATTGCCAACCAGCTGGGCTTTAAGTTCGTGGATATGGACAAGGCTATTGAACAAAAGTGGGGTATGACCATCCCCCAGATGTTTGAGCAGCACGGGGAGGCCTTTTTTCGGGAAAAGGAAAAGGAAATGTGTCGGGAAGTGGCCAATCGGAAAAGTGTGGTGATTTCCACTGGTGGAGGTACAGTAAAGGACCCGGAGAATGTGGCTATACTGAAGCGTACCGGCAAAATTGTTTGCCTGTCTGCCAGCGTGGATGCCATATTGGAGCGTACCTCCACCCCAGGGCAGCGACCCTTGTTGGATGCTTATGAGGATCGCCGTCAGGGCATAATTGAGCTGTTGGAGCAGCGTAAAGATATGTACGCTCAGGCGGACTACACGCTGGACACCACGGATATGTCCCCTTTGCAGGTCTCCCGGGATGTTATAGCCTATATGAAACGCAGATAAAACAGACAAACTAAAAGCAGATTATTTATCCTAAAAGGTGGATAAGTAATCTGCTTTTTGATTGCAAGTTATTGTAAAAGGGGTGTCAGGGAAAAATCACTGAGTATACGATTGGTTTCGTCTACAGAGAGCTTTTTCTCAAGGGCGTACCATATAACCTTATCCCAAGTGTTTTTTACGTATAGCTGATTTACCTTGGCGTAATATAGTAACCGCTGGGTTTCCTGATGGTTGAGCTCCATGGCAATGGCCAGGGCTAGAATTTTTTGTCGGCTGGGTTGCTTTTTCTCCCCTGATAATATGTGATAGGCATAATGCCGGTCCAGATTTGAGGCAGAAACCACATCCGTTTTGCTTAGGTTGTGTTTATCTAAAAGTTCTGTAAGGTATTCACTAACGGTCATGTTGGGAATATTGTCGCTCTCATCCCGTATGATGCTTTCAATTTCCTCAGCAATAGATAACTGGTGCTCCAGCTCAAGAGTATCCTTATCGGTCATGCTAATGCTCCTTTAGCTTGGTGATATACATCAGTTTAGCATATCCATAGTCTAATTTGGTGTCCTGATAGAACACTAAACTTAAAATAAGTATAACACTGCTATTTCCTGAAGTGTATACGGAAGCTGATTCCTCCACCATTTTGCATAATATTATCAGCCTTAGGAATATGAGGATGAAAATCTATGTCGACAAAGCCTCCATCACCGCTTTTACCAAATTTATTGAATCTAGCCTCGGCTTTGCGCCCCCCAAGGCTATACCTTAGGGTATAGGATTGCCCTGGAGCCAAATCAGGCATAGTCTTGGTTTCACTATAGGCGTAGTCTGAATGACGATTATATTCAATATCAACTACAGGATTTTCCCATGTTCTGGCAGTGGAGTTATTAGTAAAAATAACCTCGATGTACCGATTTTCAGGAAATATTACGCAATAGAACAGCTTCCCAGGCAAGGGGCTTTTCTCCCAAGTGGAATATTCACTGTATGGTATTACTATAGAATCACTTTCACTCCCTGGGACATTGAATTTCATATCAATAAAATTATGGGTGCCAGGGCGTAGTTGATACTTTTCTAAAAATGCTTTCTCCTTAGTGGATATCTTGGTCGTTTTACCGTCGGTGTCAGGAACGTTTTGTTGTGAATCCTGATTATTTGGTTGATTGGCTGTATTATTGGCAGTATCTGCATCTACATCCTCAGGATTTTCTGACTGTTGCCCATTAAATAAGGTAATCGGGCTTGGGCCAGCTTGCAGGTTGTGGCTAGAAAAATATAGGGATATTGCCAGAATGGTTATCAGCAAAAAAGATAAGGAAATACCAATTATTGGCTGGCGCAGCTGGTTGAAACGCAAATCCCGCAGAATTTCATCCACATTTTGGTAGCGCATATCCGGGTCAAAGGCCCGGCATTTTTTCAGTATAGGCCGCAAAGTTCCTCGATAATCATCCTTTAGCAGTGCTTCAAATGTAATGCCTAATGCATAGATATCACTGCGCATATCAGTAACAGCATAGCCAAATTGCTCTGGTGGTGCATAGCCCTTGGTGCCTAATAGTATGGTATCATTGGGCTTTTCCTCGCTGGAAATCAACCGGGCTGAATCAAAATCTACCAGTACGGGGGCACCAGTATCTGTGATGATTACATTTGAGGGCTTTATATCCCGGTGAATAATTCCCAGCTGGTGGAGTTTCTTTACTCCTTGGCAAAAGGATTTAAAAAGGTTATTGAGTTCTTTATCAGTGAAGGACTTTTCCTTGACTGTCTCTGATAAAACTTTGCCCTTGATATATTCCTCAACAACAATAGTAAAGTTATTTTCCGTGTCTTCGCCCAGCAGAATGATTTTGGGCCAAAAAGGAGAAGGGGAATCCTGCATTAATTTTAGGGGCAGGCCAGTATGGTTGATATGCTTCATGATGAAGAGTTCACCGTCGGTGTCTGTAACCAGCCAGACTGTACCCTTGCTTGATTCCTTAATCAATCGGATTTTCTTGTATTGATCCTGAATAAATAGTAATGAAAGTGCGTCCATGGTGTAACCCTCATAAATATAACGCTCAATAATTGTTCGTATTCTTATTTTGCCTCAATTTGGGTCATTTGTATAGATGGAAATACGAAAGAGATACAGAAAAAGCCGTAGAAAAAACGCTCTAGTGCCCTAACAGGACACCAAAACCTAAATAAATTGTCCTATAATCAAAATAAATAGTGAAAATAGTTTGAAAAGTTATTTATTAATAATTTGGAAAGGATGTGGAGGAGGGGGACATCAAGGATAAGTTAAAAATTCAATAAAAGAACAGACGTATAGAATAAATGTAGTAATAGTATTAAGACAAAGTATTGTGGTGGGCGGTAATTATGGTAAATTTGACGATTAACTCAAGTAATGATGATTTAAAAAGTATAAGGGTAGAAAAATATAACCTAACTGTAAATGATGAAAGCTTAAAATTAGAATTTAAAGCTGCATCTGGCGACATTGTATATTGGATAAATAAAGATAATAGGGAGCCAAACATAACTCTAATCAAAGAATATATATCAGACCTACTTAAAGGAGGAGAGATTTGTATAAGAGAATATTCTGAGAGGAAGTATATTTTTGTTAAAGGTGAAGATGCAGTAGAACGGCAATTTACTGGGGGAAGAATATAGTAGGTCACATTTTAAATCTAATATTTACGGAGAAAACAAATATGTTAACAACAAAATTCACACCAGAAATTAAACATATAGTCACACTTCATGTGGTTACATCAGCAGCTATAGCAATTTTACCAGTGGTAGGGCCTACGGCTGCAAAGTTTAATACAGCAGTAATGCTTGGGCGTATTGCTGTGGCATCTGGTATGAAATTGAGTAAAGATAGGGACTGGGTAGTGGTCAAAAAGGTTGGTTTATCCATGGCCACGTCATATGTGTTTAGTACGGCGGCTTCTGCTTTGCCTGGATTTGGTAGTATAGTTTCGGCAGCAATAGAAGGCGGTATGACTTATGCAATGGCCGTATTCTATGTCAACATGTTAAAAGCATTTAGCACTGGTGACTTGGAAAACATGACTGATGAGGAATTTGAAAAAGTCGTGGGCGATTATGCAGACGCGCACAAAGGAGATATTAAGGCCGCTTTTGAAGAAGGCAAGAAATTTTATAAAGAAAATAAGAATTCTGTTAGCAAAGACGAAATTGATAACCTTAAAAATTCAGTTATGAATGAAATGGAAAAGGAGAAACATGGGGATCTGTATACAGAAGATATGGAAACACCGGATTCTGTTATGACAGTTGATGATATTTCCAATATTGAAACAACAAATTTGATATGTGCTTCATGTGGTGCACAAGTACCACATGAAGCAAAATTCTGTTTAAATTGTGGAAATAAAATCGAAACGAAAAGATATTGTATAGAATGTGGATGTGAATTACCACTTGAAGCAAGATTTTGTTTAGAATGTGGCAAGAAAATATAGGTAAGTATATCTAAGTGATTTATGTGTGAAAATACAATACAGTGCCATGATATAAAATTAATAAAATAACAAAAAAGTTAGAGGGACTAATTATGAACAACAATGAGATTATCGCAAAATTGCGTAGTGGTTTTGGCGGAAGCGATGCTGGCATTTATTTTGCTAATGAATCTGATAAAGGGAATAATAAGATATCTAAGGCTGTAATAAGCTATGCCAGACTTCGTAATGATGAAACTGTTTGGGTGTTATATGATGATACGCTTTTTGGTAGTGCTGCTGACGGCTTTTTGATTTCATCACATGGAATATATGTGCATAATTTTATTGGTGGAGAGAATGTTTTTATAGGGTATGATGATATTGAAAAAATATATTCATTTAAAAAAGGCGTAATAAATTTAGCTACAAAAAGAAGCGGAGAAAAGCATATAGATTTAACAATGGGCAAAGCAAGACAGGAAGACATAGTAAAGTTGCTTGAAATGTCTGTATCAATTTTTGTTGATCACAAGAAGACCGAGGAGGCTGCGAAAGAAAGGATTTCCAAAGAGGAGCTTGCTACTCAAGAGAAGGAAACAGTAAGTGCAGCGGTATCTGTAGCTACTGTAGCTGCTACAAATAATGACAATGTAAAAAATACTAAAAAATGTGATAAATGTGGCAATATAATTCCTGAAAGTTCAAAATTTTGTTTTCAATGTGGTAATAAGGTTAGCGAGAAAAAAGCCTGTATAAAATGTGGAGCAGAGTTAAAAGCAGGTTCCAAATTCTGTATTTTTTGTGGTGCCCAAGTTGGTAATAAGGCTGTGTGCCCTGAATGTGGTACAGAATTACAAGCTGGTGCCAAATTCTGCTTTAAAAAAAAAAAAAAAATGGTTGATAATAC
>CACZYN010000057.1:9572-19018 GCA_902785445.1 uncultured Anaerovibrio sp. | reverse complement strand
AGTTGAAGGTGAAAAAGAAAAATTAGAAGAACCTGTTGCAGAAAAAACGGTTGAAATTGTACTAGCGGTAGAAAATGTACAAGAAAATAGCGAATATAATAAAGAAAATAAAAAAACAGAAGAAAATTCGCTGGAAGCCGCATACAGACTCTTTAATATGGGGATTGCATATCGTAAAGGTGATGGAGTACCACAAGATTATGAACGAGCGTTTGAGTGTTTTGCGAAAGCAGCTAAGTTGGGATTATCTGATGCAGAGTTTATGTTAGGAAAATCTTGGTTTTTAGGACAAGGTACAAAAGAAGATTATAATAAATCATTTGATAGTTTCCTACTTGCTGCCAAAGATGGAAATGTACCAGCAAAGTATGCAGTTGGGATGTGCTATGAATATGGGATAGGTATATCTAAAGATTTGATTAAGGCCTTTGAGTGGTACATGGAAAGTGCTGAGCAGGACTTACCGGTAGCAGAGTATAAAGTGGCTACGTGTTATTGGAATGGAACGGGCACGAAAGATGATTTGGGAGCGGCTATTTTCTGGTACAATAAAGCAGCAGAAGATGGTGATCCTATGGCAGAATGTAAAATCGCCGATCAATTGTTGGGAAGTGGTGAGGAGGATAAAGCTTTTGAATTGTATATGAAGGCTGCTGAACAAGGAAATTGCATAGCGGAATATAGAGTAGGCATGTTATATTTTGGGGGGGACGGTGTTGAACAAGACTATGAAAAGGGGGTTAAATATTTTGCGAGGTCTGCGGAACAGGGATATAGTGAAGCAGAATTCATAATGGGAATGTGCTATATGAATGGCGTTTCCGTTGAAAAAGATAATGTAAAATCCTTTGAATGGTATTTAAAAGCGGCTAAACAGGGGCAGGTAGATGCAGAATATTGTGTTGGCATTTGTTTTTCTGAAGGAATTGGTGTAGAAGAAGATACTAAAAAAGCCTTTGAGTGGTTTAAAATGGCTGCTGAGCATGGAAATAATGACGCAGAGTATATGGTGGGGCTGTTTTATGATAAAGGAATTGGAGTAGAAGAAGATAAAGAAAAGGGGATTGAATGGTACATGAAAGCAGCTCAACATGGCAATAGTGAAGCTGCATATGAGGTCGGCTTTCACTACATGTTAGGAAGTGGTGGATATAATGCTGTAAAGTCTATTGAGTGGATTATGAAATCAGCTGATGGTGGTTATCGAGTTGCAAAATATGCAGTTGGTTTATTATATCAAAAAGGTATAGTAGTAGAAAAAGATGACCTTAAAGCTGAAAAAATGTTTACTGCTGCTGAACAAGACGAAATTACGCCAGAAGAAAAGAGAAAAGCAGAGTTGTTGGCTAGAGGAATTGCTATTGCTGCTAAAAAATCGTTAGCACCATTAGATATAGATAGTGAGTTAAACGACAATAATGAAAAAGCCTTGCAAACGGTGGAAAAAGATAGTGAGTCAAATAATATTGGGAGACTGACTAATGAAAATCCAATTAGAAATTTACAAGTGCAATTAGATGCAGCACAGCACGGGTCATTAGAGGCAGAGTTTCATGTCGGAGTTTGTTATGAACTACAACATGAGTATGAAAAGGCTATTGAATGGTATGAGAAGGCATTGGGCCATGATGATTTAAGGGCAAAGTATAGATTAGGGCGCGTTTATCGGTATGGACAAGGTGTAGAGCAGGATTTAGATAAAGCATTTACAATGATTTCGGAGGTAGCTGAGGCTGGCAATCCATACGCCTTACGAAGCGTTTTGGAGGAGTTTGATGGGTATATTTCTGATAAACAAAAAATGAAGATATTGGAATTTTTTGTTGGGGAAAGAAATGAATTTGCGGTTACTTATTGGGGAGAATGCCTTGCAATAGGTAGATTGTTGGAAAAGAATGAAGAAAAAGCTAAGGAAATTTTAGAAGAGGTTATTGAACAGTGGGAAAATACCTATGCTATGAGATGCTATGCTAATTTGTTGTTTGAAGAAGCGAGCATCATGTCCGCGAAAGAAAATTACTCAACTGCAAATGAAATGCGTGATGAGGCATTAAAGTATATGCAACGTGCGGCAGATGACAAAGATAATCCTGATGTTGAGGCCTGTATTTATTTTTTTAATAAATACAGAAACAGTGAATATTATAACAGCGATGAGAAAGTTTCTCACAAGAAGGCTACGAAATCCAATTTATTTAGGTTTGCGCTAGGAGTTGCAGGAGTAGCTGCCTCTGCAATGACTGGGTCTGTTGGTACCTTTGAAATGATTGGAGGATTAATGAATGAAGATAGATATACTGATGTAAATGTGGCTCAAAAGGCACATTTATATCAAAAACGTGCTTTAGAAATTAATATACAAAATGAAATTAAATATGGTTATGTCTTTGAAGGAGGGGAAGGATTCTAAAAATTTAAATGCATATTTTCGAGATTATTTTGGGTTGGAGATTGATATATGAATAAATCTATAATTGTAACCATTTTATTATGTTGTTTAGTGTGTAGCTTTAATATACAACTGGTATATGCTGATACATCAAATAATTCAGCCATAAATTCGTCTGCTAAGGAGAAAGATGTCATTCTTTACGAAAAAATAATGAGCGATATTAAGGATAAGGAAACGAAGAATACCTTAATAAAACACATTGAAGAAAGAACAGCTATTACTGGTCAATACCGCGGGTATATGGATAAAAGTACTGTGTTAGGGGTATGGTGTGATAAGAATATCCCTTTGATTGGTGGGGTGCTGTATAGCGTACTGACCCAAGCAACATTGCACTTCTATGAGGAAACTTTGGCAGACAACCCCGAAAATGAAACAGTAACTGCCTTTGAAGAATTAAGAAGTCACTATTTAGATGGCTCTCAGGATATATTTGACGCAGCTATAGAAGGTAAGTTTAGGAATCCTGATAGCGGCATTGTTGCAACAATAAAAAGTTTTGAAAGTTCCAATGGGTGTTTAGAGAGAATACTTTATAGCCTGGGATATGATAATAGTTTGCACAATATAGATGTCCTAAAAGGTACAATCATTGATACATCAATAGTCAAAAAACTAATGTAGATACATCAGAATGAGGTCGGGATAATGGGGGATTTATTCATAATTAATCATATATTGCTGGTAGTTAGATAGTATTAATAGCTATAGTAGTTTCTTAGGTTATATATAGTTAAGTAGAAAGCTACAAATAATAAGAAAAAATGGGGAAATAAATTAGGTGGATGGGTAGGAGATTAAAATAAATTTATATGTGCATGTAGGAGGTATACTTGATGGGTATTATAAGCGGAATAATAGAGAATACTTCAAATTCAAATAATATAGCCTGGGTGGAGAAAAAATATGCGCGTCTATTGGGACAAGATGAAGAGTTAATTAGGACATACCAATGGATTAAAGATTTGATGATTTTTACTAATTATCGACTTATATTTGTTGAAACGCAGGGATCGACTGGAAAAACAGTGAAGTATGCTTCATTTTCATATAAGCATATTATTGGCTTTGAGGTGGAGGCACCTGGCGATTTTGCTGCTGATGCAAAGTTAACAATTTTGATAACTGATGGTATGCATACAAAAAAAATAATAAAGGATTTCGATGAGGATAAGGATATTTACCAAGCACAAGCGATGCTGGCAAAATTTGTTGGCACCTAAAGAATACAACAAAATATTGATTTTTAATAAGCTTTGAAGGTATATCTGTAAAATTAACATCAAAAAAGCCAAGGTGTCACAGCAAAACGCTGGATACCTTGGCTTTATTTGTTGCCGTACTATATAAATGATGCGAAATAGTGAGGGCCATTTTGTATATAATCTCAATGCTTGTTTGTGAATAATTGTCTACTTTTAATGTTAAAAATATTTTTATAAAGCTGCACATCTATTAAAATATTTTTGTAATATTTAATTATTTATTATAAAATTTAATAAATAATATGCAATTTTTATAAAATGATTATTTTAATTAACAAATAGGTATCTTGAAGAACGTTATCTTATATGATAACATTTTGATTACGAAGGAAGACAATATGAAATGGCAAATTGAATTGTATGTAAAGAAAAACGGTGACATTCCTGTATTAGAGTTCTTATTAGCTTTAGAACCTAAAATGAGAGCGAAGGCAAGAAGTTTAATTGATTTGCTTCAAAAATGTGGTACAAATTTGAGGGAGCCGTATGTTGCACCAATAAAAGGAAAGAAATATAAAGGTTTGTGGGAGTTACGTGTTAAATTTTCGTCCAATATTACTCGTATATTTTATTTCATGTGTAAAGGCAACAAATTTGTCCTTTTAAATGGGATAAGGAAGAAATCCCAAAAGACTCCTATAGATGAACTTGATCAAGCATTACGTTATATGCAGGATTTTGAAAGGAGAGTAAATAATGAATAGGCCAAGCGTAAGCATTTCTGAAGTAGATAAACTATTATATTCTGATCCGGAATATAAAAAAGAGTACGATCGTTTAAAAACCAGATATGAACTAATTTCTCAAATAATCAATGCTCGGCATGAGCAGAAGATAACCCAGGCTGAAATGGCTGAACGTATGGGAACAAAAAAATCAAATATTAGCCGATTTGAAAGCGGTACATACAACCCTTCTCTTGATTTTTTAATCAGAGCAGCTGCATCATTGGGGAAAAGAATAGAATTTTCCCTGCGTTAATAGTAATGTTGGAACTGATAACAATAGCCCCTCTGGACAGCCAAATGAAATGGTTTGAAAAAATAGTTCTAATGGACTATCATTAATGTGTTAGTGAGTCATGAAAGGTAGTCTATAATTTATGAATAAATTATTATATGGTCTATTGTTTGTGACGGTGGTGGTTGTAAACACCTTTCTGATTTTGATAGCTGTATCAGTTGCCACCGGAGACACCAATAGATTGTTTAGCTTTGCCCAATCCCATAAAGTGGAACCAGCGGATATAAAAACTGCCCAGGCAGAGGAAAAGATCCCTTCTGATACGGTTACCATCTCGTTTGTTGGTGACTGTACTTTAGGTTGCTTTCAGGGGAGTGATAACCAGTTTGGCAAGTATTATGCCCAAAATGGTGCCGATTATTTCATGTCAAAGGTACGGCAGATCTTTATAGATGATGACATTACCTGCGTAAATTTGGAGGGACCTCTTACTGAGAATCCGCAGATTTTAAAAAAGCAATATCCGATTAAGGGAGAGCCGTGGTATGTCAATGTTCTGAAGGGATCTGGCATTGAGGTATGCAATCTGGCCAATAATCACATAATGGATTGCGGTGAAAAGGGTTTTCTGGACACAGTGAATGTATTGGAAAATAATGACATTCATGTTTGTGGGGAGCAGCATATTTCCCGAATCGTAACCAACGGTGCCACAGTATTTTTCTTAGGTTATCATGGCTGGGAGGATACTCCGTCCATTAGAAAACAGATATCCGATGATATAAAAGCCTGCAAGGATAGCTACAAAAACTCCATTGTCTGCGTCCAGTTTCATTGGGGAGAGGAACGAAAATACTATCCCAATACTACTCAGACAGGGTTGGCCCATTGTGCCATAGACAGTGGAGCTGATTGTGTAGTAGGTGCTCATCCCCACGTTATTCAAGGTATAGAGAAATATCGTGGTAAGGTTATAGCCTATTCATTGGGGAATTTTTGTTTTGGCGCCAACAATAATCCTTCGGATAAGGATACTATAATCCTACGACAGACCTATAAAAATGACGGGAAAATTATTAAGACGGAGGTTATTCCTTGCCTAATATCCTCCCGGACGGATACAAATGATTTTTGTCCGACGGTGTTGTCAGGTACGGAAGGAGCACGCGTTATCTCGCGAATGAAAGATTACAGCAGACCGTTTGCTGAAACGATTGACATGTTAAAGGTTTATTAGGGGTAATAATGGTGTAGGGCTATGAAAGTTGTTATTGCTATTGATTCACTAAAGGGAAGTCTTAGCTCGTTGGAAGCCGGTAAGGCAGTAGAAACGGGCATCAAGTCGGTTTATCCTGAGGCGACAGTTTGGGTCAGTCCCTTGGCTGACGGCGGTGAGGGTACCGTAGAGGCTCTCACGCTGGGCATGGGAGGTAAGCTGCAAAAGATAGAAGTGACGGGTCCTTTAGGGGATATTATAAGGGGCCAGTATGGAATTTTATCCGATGGCAAGACCGCTATTGTGGAAATGGCAGCAGCGGCTGGGATTACCTTGGTACCAGAGGATAAGCGCAATCCCCTTAATACCACTACCTATGGGGTGGGGGAAATACTGCTGGATGCTATTCAAAAGGGCTGTCGGCATTTTATCATTGGTATCGGGGGCAGCGCCACCAATGATGGTGGGCTGGGAATGCTGCAGGCCCTGGGCTATGGTATGCTGGATGCCGATGGAGTGGCAGTTCCATATGGTGCAGTGGGATTAAAGACGCTTTACCGTATCGATGACAGTAAGGTCATACCAGAGCTTAAGAAATGCACCTTCCGAATCGCCTGTGATGTTACTAATCCTCTTTGTGGGGAGAAGGGCTGTAGTGCGGTTTTTGGACCCCAGAAGGGGGCCAGTCCGGCGGATATAGCCATGATGGATAAGTGGATGGAAGATTATGCCCGTCTTTCCAAGGAAAAATATTCGCATGCCGATGCCAATGCTCCCGGAGCTGGGGCAGCTGGTGGATTGGGCTTTGCTTTTCTAACATTTACTAATGCTGTTTTGGAATCCGGCATTGAAATCGTTCTGACGGAAACCAAGTTGGCGGACCGTATAGCCCAGGCCGACCTGGTTGTTACCGGTGAGGGAAGGCTGGATGGTCAGACAGTAATGGGGAAAGCCCCGGTGGGGGTGGCAAAGATTGCCAAAAAGTATAATAAGCCGGTTATCGCCTTTGCCGGTAGTGTAACCCCAGAGGCCAAACTTTGTAATGAACACGGCATAGACGCTTTTTTCCCGATTCTGCGGCAGGTAGTGACCTTGTCTGAGGCTATGGAGCCAGAAACTGCCAGACAGAATATGATTGATACTGTGGAGCAGGCTATGCGCCTCATTAAGGTATCTCACCTTGACAACAAAGCCTAATCGCTGATATACTATACAGAGTTTTTGCGGGCGTGGCGGAACTGGCAGACGCGCTGGACTTAGGATCCAGTGCCGCAAGGCGTGGAGGTTCGATTCCTCTCGTCCGCACCAGAAAAAAATCAAATTTTAATATAACGAAGGATTTTTCGCCAGTATCGAGGAACGAAGAAATTCACAAGTGAAGGTGTACGTTATTGGTACATCGAGGGAAGTGAATGATGAGTGACAAAGATAGTGGTGAAAAAGACAAGTTAGATAGAGACGATGAAGAAGAGGAGTACCTGTTAAATATACTGGTAATGTATTGTGCTACCCCAAAGAGAGGAAAGATAAGGTGTGAGCTTTCCGGGTGAGCGGCAGGGAAGGTAGCTTTGGAGTTTTCCGGCTGAATGGTGCAAAGGCACTGGAGTAAGTTGGGACGCGGCAACGGCGTTATGTAAATGAGCTTAGAATCTGTGAGGATTTTAAGGAATTTAGGTGGTACCACGAAAGCAGGCACTTTCGTCCTTTAAGTTAGGATGAAAGTGTTTTTTTATTATTAGAATAAATAGGAGGTATTTAACATGGAAGAAAACAATATTCCTAAGGTATATGACCCAAAATCCTTTGAGAAAAAATGGTATGGATATTGGGAAGAAAATAAGCTGTTTCACGCAGTGGTAGATGAGGAAAAGAAGCCGTACAGCATCGTTATCCCACCACCAAATGTAACTGGTCAGCTGCACATGGGACACGCTTTGGATAATACCCTGCAGGATATTCTTATTCGTTGGCGTCGTATGCAGGGCTACAATACTATGTGGATGCCGGGCTGCGACCATGCGGGTATTGCTACTCAGGCCAAGGTGGAGGGTGCTCTTCGCGAGGAAGGCACCAACCGTTATGAGCTGGGCCGGGAAAAATTCCTGGAAAGAGTTTGGCAGTGGAAGGAGAAGTTTGGCAGTCGGATCATGAGCCAGCTTCGTTCCCTGGGTTCCTCCCTGGACTGGGATCGGGAGCGTTTCACCATGGATGAGGGCTGTTCCAAGGCCGTTCGTGAAGTATTTGTCAGCCTGTATGAAAAGGGTCTTATTTATCAGGGAACCCGTATTACCAACTGGTGCCCGGATTGTAATACTGCTATTTCTGATATTGAGGTAGAGCATGAAACAGAGCAGGGTCACTTATGGCACATTCGCTATCAGGTGGAGGGTGAGCCGGATAAGTATGTAGAGGTGGCTACTACCCGCCCGGAGACCATGTTTGGTGATACTGGCGTGGCTGTTCACCCTGATGATGAGCGTTATAAGGATTTAGTGGGCAAGAATGTTATTTTGCCAGTTGTTAATCGGGTAATTCCACTCTTTGCCGATGAATACGTTGATTCTTCCTTCGGTACTGGTGCTGTAAAGGTTACTCCGGCCCATGATCCTAACGACTACGAGATGGGTCTGCGCCACAATCTGGAGCAGGTAAAGGTTCTGTCCAATACCGGTAAGATGATGGAAGGAGCCGGCAAATATGAGGGCATGGACCGTTATGAGTGCCGCAAGGCTCTGGTGAAGGAGCTGGAGGAAATCGGTGCGTTGGTTTCCGTGGAGGACCATGAGCACGCAGTAGGTCATTGCTCCCGTTGTCATTCCACCATTGAGCCGTTGATTTCCACCCAGTGGTTTGTGAAGATGGATACTTTGGCCAAGCCGGCAGCCGATGCGGTACGGGATGGCCGAATTAAGTTTGTACCGGAGCGGTTCACCAAGATTTACACCCAATGGCTGGATAATATTCGTGACTGGTGTATTTCCCGTCAGCTGTGGTGGGGCCATCGTATTCCAGCCTGGTATTGTGCTGACTGCGGTGAGACTACCGTATCCCGGGATGACATTTGCCAGTGCCCTAAGTGTGGCAGCAAGAATGTCCGTCAGGACGAGGATGTACTGGATACCTGGTTCAGCTCCGGTCTGTGGCCATTTGAAACCATGGGGTGGCCGGAGGAGACTCCAGAGCTGAAGCAGTTCTACCCAACTTCCGTTTTGGTTACTGGTTACGATATTATTTTCTTCTGGGTTGCCCGTATGGTAATGATGGGTCTGGAATTCGGCAAGGATATTCCGTTTAAGACGGTTTATATCCACGGTCTGGTGCGGGATAGCCAGGGACGCAAGATGTCCAAGTCCTTGGGCAACGGCATTGATCCGTTGGAAATGATTGAGGAATACGGTGCCGATTCCCTGCGCTTTATGTTGATTACCGGTAATACCCCGGGTAATGACATGCGCTTCTACAATGAGCGCGTAGAGTCCGCCCGTAATTTTGCCAACAAGCTGTGGAATGCTTCCCGGTTCATGCTGATGAATCTGGAGGGCTTTGATAA
>CACZYN010000057.1:0-9564 GCA_902785445.1 uncultured Anaerovibrio sp. | reverse complement strand
CTTTGCCAAGACGGCCCAGGGGGTTACCGACAATCTGGAGAAGTACGAGCTGGGTGAGGCTGGCCGTCTGATTTATGAATTTATCTGGAGCGAGTTCTGTGATTGGTACATTGAGCTTAGCAAGGCTCGCCTTTATGATAAGGAAAATGTTAAGCCACGGCAGACCGCGCAGTATGTATTGGGCTATGTTCTGGAGCGTACCTTGCGTCTCCTGCATCCATTTATGCCATTTATCACCGAGGAAATCTGGCAGCACATTCCTCACGAGGGCAAGAGCATTATGGTATCCCAGTGGCCAGCTGAGGACAAGACCATCGCTGACCTTATTGATGAGGCTAGCGAAAGCAGCATGACCACTATTATGGAGGCTATTAAGACTATCCGTGCCTTGCGGTTGGAGGTTAATGCAGCTCCAAGCAAGAAGAGCGAGGTTGTGCTGAATTTCACTGATGAGTCTCTGCGGCAGGTATTTGCTGATAACGAGGGTTATCTCACTGTATTGGCTTCGGCTGAACCGGTTACCCATATGGCGGCCGGAGCTGAAAAGCCGGAGAATGCCATGGCTGGTGTTGTAAACGGTGTGGAAATTTTCCTGCCACTGAAGGACTTGATTGATGTGGAGAAGGAAACGGCTCGTCTCAAGGGGGAAATGGCCAAGCTGGAAAAGGAAATTTCCCGTCTGGACAAGAAACTGTCCAATCAGGGCTTCCTGGCCAAGGCCCCAGCTGATGTGGTAGCTGGAGAGAAGGAGAAGCTGGCTGGTTATCAGGAAAAGATGGATGCTGTGAAGGCCCGTTTGGAGGATTTGGCCAAACTATAATATAGTGTTGCGTGGAGGGGCGGCGTAAGCGGTCCCTCTGTTTGGTGGTGGATATTATGAATTATTCAGAAGCAATGGAATATCTGGAAGAATTGAATGTCTTTGGGGTTAGTCTGGGGCTGGTCCGGATAAAGAAACTGCTGGAGCTGATGGGTAATCCCCAAAATGCATATAAAACCATCCATGTAACGGGGACCAACGGCAAGGGCTCGGTCACCTGTATGCTGACGGATATTTTGCAAAAATCCGGGATACGTACTGGCATGTATATATCTCCCCATTTGGAGTCCTATACTGAACGGGTGGTCATTGATGGTGATCAGGTTAGTCAGGAAAAATTGGCAACAGCACTGACTGTAGTCCGGGATTTGTGTGATTTCATGGTGGGAGAGGGGGACGAGCACCCTACCCAGTTTGAGGTGCTGACCGCCGCGGCCTTTTACTTGTTCAAGCAGGACCAGGTGGAATATGCCGTTATCGAAGTGGGCCTGGGCGGCTTACTGGATTCCACCAATGTCATTACACCAGAGGTTTCGGTTATTACCAATGTTTCCCTGGAACACGCCGATAAATGCGGCGGTACCCTAGAGGGGATTGCGGAGCATAAGGCGGGGATAGTTAAGCCAGGTGTTCCGGTGCTAACCGGGGCAGAGGGCCGGGCTTTGGAAATTATTCAAAAGGTGGCCAGGGATAACAAGTCAGCCATTTATGTTGCCGGAGTGGACTTTACGTCCAAGCCGGTTAAGCCATTGGGACAGCTTAGCATACCTCCGAACCTGGGCAATACCAGTCTGGGGAATATGAATCCTTCCATGGTGGATTTGCAGATAGAGGCACTGTCAGCTTTACCATATGGTCGTTGTGCAGTGGATGGTGAAAAATCCAAGAATCAGTTGGTGGAATTTACCGCCCATACCGATCAAATGGGTGACTTGGATTATCGGCTGGGAATGCTGGGATTATATCAGGTGTTCAACAGCGGAATTGCGGTGGCGGCAGCCATGCTGTTGGCAGTGAATGATCTGCGGATTACCAAGTCAGCCATAAAAAAAGCCCTGCAGTCAGCTAAGTGGCCGGGACGCTTTGAGGTGGTCCCCAAGACTGGCTATGAGCTGATTATCGATGGGGCCCACAACCCGGCGGGGATAATTCGGCTGCGGGAAAGTTTGGATTATTATTACCCGGAGCAGCAGCGGATATTTGTCCTGGGCATATTGAAGGATAAGGATTTCGCCCAAATGTTGGCAACCCTGCTTCGGCCGGAGGATATGGTGCTATTTACCACGCCATTGTCTCAGCGAGCCGCTAAGCCGGAGGAATTGTTGGAGATTGCGTCGGTGGCCCATAAAGAAGCCGTTGATGATCCTAAGGCAGCATTGGAACGGGGCATGGACTTGACTGAGGCTTCAGTAAATGAGGGGAAGGAGACGGTGCTTATTTGTGCCGGATCTTTGTACCTGATTGGCTATCTGCGGGGAATAATATGTGGTAATGGCTAAGGTTGAATAACTGAGGGATTATTAAGGGGCTAGCAAAGGCGGCCCCTTTTTAGTATAATTATTTAGATATGAGTTATTGTTTGAAAGAGGCGGTATTATGTCCATTGAAATTATCCAGGGACTGTTAATTCCGTTTATTGGCACCAGTCTGGGGGCAGCCTGTGTATTCTTTATGAAGAATCAGCTGAATCCCTTGGTGCAGCGCGGCCTTTTGGGTTTTGCGGCTGGGATTATGGTGGCGGCTTCCGTGTGGAGTTTGCTTATTCCGGCCATGGAGCAGTCAACGGTAGGCTGGGGAGAGGCCTTGAGCTTCGTTCCGGCGGTGACTGGTTTTTGGGGTGGCATTATGTTTTTGCTGCTGTTGGACCGGTTTATTCCCCATCAGCATATGAACAGTGAGGAAACTGAAGGCTTGAGCTGTGATATATCCCATTCTGCCATGCTGGTGTTGGCAGTGGTGCTTCACAATATACCAGAAGGTATGGCCGTTGGTGTTGTGTATGCCAGTTGGTATAACGGGGCATCGGATATTACCCTGGGGGCAGCTATAGCCTTAGCAGTAGGTATTGCCATTCAGAATTTTCCGGAGGGAGCTATTATTTCCATGCCTTTGCGGGCTGAGGGCTTATCCAAAATCCGTGCCTTTACCTATGGAGTGCTGTCTGGTGCAGTAGAACCTATTGGCGCACTGGTAACCATATTGTGTGCCAGTGTTATTATACCGATACTGCCTTTTTTGCTGAGTTTTGCGGCTGGAGCCATGATTTATGTGGTGGTGGAGGAAATCATTCCGGAAATGTCCGAAGGAGAACATTCGGATATTGGTACCGTTATGTTTGCGGTGGGGTTTTCCTTGATGATGATTTTGGATACAACCTTAGGTTAATAGATATATACGAATAATTTTTGAGGTGAGAATAGTGGGAGTTTTGAGGCAGTGGGCATCATCCAGAGCCTTGAAGGATAGTATATATGGCATGATCTTATTGGAGGCGTTTTTTATTGTGCTGTCTCCGCATATTGCTATGGTTTGCATGGGGATTGCCGGTGTATTGTTTTTGCTGCGCTGGTGGAAGGATCCGGATTTTAGGCTTAATGGTACTCCCTATAACTGGGCTATCGGCATTTTTATGGTCTGCGGAGCGGCCTCCATACTGGTTTCACCAGATAAAATGTACAGTCTGTCCATCTGGTATGTGATGGTGCTGATTTATTTTATAACCTATGTACTAGTGTCACAGAATATTTACACCCATAGTCAGATACGTGGTATGGCCTATGCCTTGGGGGCAGCAGCATTTATTGTTATAGCTTATGGTTTTTTCCAGTTTGTGGTGGGTATTGATACCAGTGAAATGAAATGGGTAGATGGAGAAGCTTTTCCGGAGCTGAGGAAACGGGTTTTTTCCACTTTGGAAAATCCCAATATTCTGGCTGCTTATCTGGATATTGTGGCTTGCATGTTGCTGGGCCTGTTTGCTAAATTGCAGGGCAGGAAAACCAAAATTCTTTTGGCATTGGGCATTATCGCGGCAATCGCCTGTTTGGCCATGACCTATGCCCGGGGTGCCTGCTTTACCATTGCTCTTATTATGGCTGGCTATGGCCTTTTTAAAGATCGACGAGTACTGCTGGCTGTGGTGGCAGTAGCGGCAGGAGTATTAATTCTTAATCCTGTACTGTTGGAACGGTTGACCAATATTTCTTTGGCAGGAGATACTTCCACGGAAATGCGTATTGCCATGTGGGAGAGTACTGTTCAGATGATAATGGATCATCCGGTGTTGGGAATTGGTGGTGGAGCCTACTCTCTGGTTTATCCGATATATGATACTTATATTGTGGATGGCAGTGTTACCTTAGTTCACGCTCATAATGTTTATCTCAACTATTTGGCGGAAGTGGGCATCATGGGTGGCATGGGCTTTATAATTTTCCTTTTTGGCAGCATAGGCACAGCCTTTTTCTCCAAGAAGGAATTAAATGATGATTTTTCCCAGGGAATAAGGCTGGGCTTGGGAATGGCCTTGCTGTCAGTAGCTTTGAATGGTTTAACTGATGATGTGTTATATAATCTTCCATCATCAATGCTGATGTGGATGTTGTGTGCTATGGTGGTAGTTTTGGAGGAAAATATCAGTGGAATTTCTGACTCTTGATTTTTGGACAGCGTTGTTTTCTATTGTAATATTAGATTTGGTGTTGGCGGGAGATAATGCGGTGGTTATTGCCATGGCGGCGCACCGTTTGCCGGATGAGCTGAAGAAAAAGGCCATCTTGGTTGGTACTGGTGGTGCAGTGGTCATTCGGATTGTCATGACGTTGTTGGCGGTATATTTATTATCCATTCCTTATTTGCAGGCGCTTGGGGGCTTATTACTGTTACCAATTGCCATAAAGTTGCTGGCGCCCAAAAAGGAAGGACATGTGGAGGAAGCGGACAATTTTTCCGGAGCTGTCAAGACAATTATTGTGGCGGATGCGGCCATGGGAATAGACAATGTTCTGGCTGTTGCCGGGGCAGCCCGGGGCAGTTTCCTTTTGGTGGTAATCGGTCTGATTATCAGTGTGCCAATTGTGGTGGGCAGCAGTCAGCTGATCGGGAAGTTGCTGGACAACTGGCCGGTAATGATTTATTTGGGTTCGGCAATTTTGGGCTGGACCGGTGGCAGTATGCTGGTGCATGATGCCAGTGTGGGCCAGCTGATTGGTGAATCCGGCGGTGAGATGGTTCAGTATATTATACCGGCCATATTGGCTGTGGGTGTGTGTGTTATAGGTTATGGGAAGAAGAAATTTCACCAGGCTAAATGACGAATGTATTTTTAGGTAGAGGTGCTTTATGAGCTTAATGGGGCTAAAGACGACGGAGATAGAGCAGCGTCGAGCAAAGTATGGTAGTAATTCCCTTACTCAGCTAGAACGTGATTCCTTGTTTAACAAGATATTCCAAGGTTTTAAGGACCCAATGATAATGATTCTTATGGTCGCTCTGATTATTCAGGGCGTACTTTATTTTATGGGACAGGCAGAGTGGTTTGAACCAGTGGGAATATTGGCGGCTATTTTAATTGCCAACGGGGTTGCCTCGGTGAGCGAGTACCGGCAGGAGGGCAAAGCAGTAACCCTGCGCAATGATGAAGCCGCCAAGGATATGACCAAGGTACTACGGGATGGTCAGCTAGCCGAGATCCCTGTGGGGGATGTAGTGTCCGGGGATATTGTATTCCTGCAGGCTGGTGATCGGCTGCCCACTGACGGATTGCTGGTAGAGGGAGCTGTTCATCTGGACCAGTCAGTGTTAAATGGTGAGACGGAGGAAATATACAAATATCCGTTGGACAATGCGGATACTGCTGCCTATGATATTGATGATTTGTTAAATCCACATTACGTTTATCGGGGAACAGTGGTGTGCAGCGGTGAAGCTTATTTGGAAACCCAGGTGGTGGGAGATAAAACTCTGTTTGGGCAACTGGCTTTGGAGGCGCAATCCCTGGCCAGAAAAACACCTTTGCAGGTAAAACTGGATAAATTGGCCCACTACATTTCGTCCTTTGGCTATATAGGGGCGATTGCCATTGTACTGGGGATACTCATCAAGACCTTGGTGACCGGGGCCTCCCCTGCCACTATGTGGGAGTGGATACGCCTGATTATCGATGCCGTTACAGTGGCGGTTACGGTGATTGTGTGTGCTGTGCCGGAGGGACTGCCGATGCTTACCTCCATGCTCCTGTCTATTCAGAGTCTGAAGATGGAGAAGGATAACGTTTTGGTAAAAAAGATAAATGGTATAGAGACCTCCGGCAGCCTAAGTATTTTATTCAGTGATAAAACCGGCACCATTACCGAGGGAAAGCTTTCGGTGGTGGATATAGCCTTGGGAGACTTAACAACTGTAAAAAAAATAGGTAAGCTGGAACTGGATAGTCAGGCTGGACCGGTGGCTTCCAGGGAATATACAGACAGATTCCTAAAGGGGGCTGGCCTTAATAACAGTGCCCATGCTGGTAATGGAGCAATTGTTGGTGGTAACAGCACGGACCGTTCCATAATTAAAGCTCTGATGGATGCTGAATTAGCTGATGAAATCAAGCGGGGCGAAGCAGCTGGCTTTAAGTATTTTAATTCTCAGGATAAATATTCCGCTGTGGCCGTTAATGAACCGACGGGCTGCGTATGTTATTTAAAGGGCGCCCCGGAGGTGTTGCTGAACCGCTGTGACAGCTATCTGGAAGCAGATGGCTCCATACATGAATTAAAGTCCATCGATGAATTGCAAAAATACATTGATGAGCAGGCAAAAAGGTCCATGCGTTTACTGGGAGTAGCCTTTGGACCAGGTCAGCTGACCGCTGATGGAGAAGCTGAGGCTGTTGGCAAGCTCACCTTGGTGGGAATTATAAGTATTCGTGATAACCTGCGTCCGGAGGCCATGGGGGCCATTAGTGAAGTGCAGAGGGCCGGGGTACAGGTGGTTATGATTACCGGCGATAAGCGGGAAACCGCGGTGGCCATTGCCAAGGAATCCGGTCTTATTCATTCGGACAATGATGTGGTGCTCACCTCTGGGGAAATGAAGGCCATGTCGGATGAGGAATTAAAGAAAATTTTGCCGCAGCTGCGGGTGGTGGCTCGGGCCTTGCCAACGGACAAGAGCCGTTTGGTGCATATTGCCCAGGAGCTGGACATGGTGGTGGGTATGACCGGTGACGGAGTAAATGATGCCCCTGCCCTGAAAAAGGCCGAGGTGGGCTTTGCCATGGGCAGCGGTACTGAGGTGGCCAAGGAGGCCGGTGATATAACCATTCTGGATGATAACTTTAAGTCCGTGGTAAAGGCTATTTTATACGGACGATCAATTTTTAAGAGCATCCGCAAATTCCTCATATTCCAGCTTACGGTAAACGTGGCGGCGGTGTTGGTATGCTTCTTGGGACCAATGCTGGGCGAAAACATTGTACTTACAGTTATTCAGCTGCTATTGATAAATTTGGCTATGGACACCTTGGCAGCTATTGCCTTTGGCAGCGAACCTGCCCTGCCGGAATTCATGCTGGAAAAGCCGGTGGCCCGTCAGGAAAATATCGTAACCAAGCAGATGCTGATTCAGGTTATTATCAATGCCTTAGTAATAACCACAATTTGCTTGAGTATTTTGTTTTTTGACCCGATACGGGGGCTGTTTGGGGATGTGTCGGTGACTTATCTGAAGTCCGCCTTGTTTGCCACCTTTATGATGGCCATTACCTTCAATGGGTTTAATGCCCGTACGGATCACCTGAATGTTTTTGAGCATTTGGGTCGCAACAACACCTTTTTAGTAGTTTGCCTGGCCATTTTTGCCATGCAATGGGTGTTTGTGGAATTTGGCGGTGAGGTGCTAAGCGTGGAGCCACTTTCCTTGGAAACCTGGCTTATCTGTGCAGCCATGGCCATATTGGTAATCCCGGTGGATGTAATAAGAAGAATAGTGATGAAGTAGTAAGTATGCCTGTGGTGATATATAATGTTGCCCCAGGCATATTTTGACTTAATTGTTTGACCAATGGCCCCTTCTCCATTGACAATCAAACCACAACGATTTAGAATAATAACGAATAGAATAGAGTACGGACAGGCGTCTGTTTATCAGACTTAATAGAGAATCCGGTATAAGCCGGAGCGGACCCGCCACTGTAAGGGTGAGCAAGGTACAATTATGTCACTGGGTTACGGGTAATGTAACCTGGGAAGGCGTGCTAAGCCATGACCCCGAGCCAGGAGAACTGCCTGTTTTATCATCACCGTTAGCAAAGTGAAAGGGCACCAGCAGCCCTTTGGTGGAATATGCTTATACCTGCGAGCGATGGGTAGGGGATGGAACTAGGATGGATGGAATATCTGTGTCTTTAGGCGTTCATTTATCTGGTATCAGTCTCCGACTTTTTAAAGTCGGAGTTTTCTTTTATCAGACAGTTATTTCTACCATTAGGTCCGTTTGCCCACTCTAGGCAAATGGACTTTATTTTTTATGAGGGAGGTTGTTGTATGAGTGAGGAGAAAAGCGGTCAGGGCACTGAAGAGCTGGATCTTCAGGCCATTCTGAAAAAGGCTGAACAGGTAACTGATTTCCCTGATGTACCTTTGGATGAATTTGAACCGCCAACTTATGACGAATGGAAGGAAGCTTGCATAGCTCTGTTAAAAGGGGCACCATTCGACAAGAAAATGTACACCAAAACCTATGAAGGTATAACATTTTCACCAATGTATTTCCGGAAAGATACGGACCCAATTTTACCTAAAAAGTCCTTCCCTGGTATGGATGATTTTTTGCGGGGAGCCAAGCCAAATGGTTATATTGAGTCCCCTTGGGGTATCGCTCAATCCTGTGATGAAACCATGCCAAAGGAGAATAATGAACTGTTAAAGCACGAAATTGACCGTGGTTCAACAATTTATAATATTCGTTTGGACAAGGCTACTTTGAAATGCATTGATGCTGGCAATGCTGATAAGCCGGGGGATGATGGCTGTAGTGTCACGACCCTGCAGGATGTTCATGATTTGCTGGATGGACTGAAGCTTGAAAAGTATCCACTATATATCTATGCGGGTGAGTCGGCTGTGCCAATGCTGGCCATGGTGGCAGCAGCTTTAAAATCCAGTGGCAAGAATACCAAGGATTTAAAGGGAATTATCGGGGGAAATCCAGTTGGAGAACTGGTACAGAATGGTAAAAATTCCCAATCTTTGGACAAGTTATATTCTGAGGCCTACGAAGCAGCCAAATGGGCAATTGCCAATGCTCCATCAAGAAGAGCAACTGTTGGAGAGAGATTTAGAGCGGGAAGGTATACTGCTGGACGTAATTTAGGTAAATTGAAAGATCAGGGAATATTAACAGCAAGGTCAGTTGGCAGAAATTTCAAGAGGAATTCTATCAAAGGTGCAAAAGCAATGCCTAAAAAGATGTTCAAAACTTCAGCAAAAGCACTTGGTGGTGCAGCTTTAGGACTAGCAGGAGGATCAATTGCTTTAGCTGCAGGTATTGCATCAGGAGATGCTAAAACAGCTTTATCAGGAATGGCAACAACTGGTGTATTAGGTTATAAAGCAGGCGAGAATTTAGTAGGTAGCGGACTTCATAATACTAATGAATTTTTCGGTATTGAAGATTCTTGGAACAATGCAAAAGATGCTATGTTGACGCCAGAAGAGAGAAAAGCAAAACAAGCAAAAGAATTTGTAGAAAGTGAA
>CACZYN010000056.1 GCA_902785445.1 uncultured Anaerovibrio sp. | reverse complement strand
ACAGCTGCTTATGGTCATTTTGGTCGGGTTGATGTGGACCTTCCTTGGGAGCATACCGATAAGGCGGAAATCTTGAAGCAGCAGGCAGGAATTTAAAATTGAAAAGCGAATAATAGGGTAGAATTATATGGCGACGGTCTTTAGGATTTGTCGCCATATGTATTATGGGCGTGGAATTTTTGAGAAAGGGGCTAAAACATGAGTAAGGGGAATTTAATGAAGAAGGTTTCACTGCTGGTATCTATGCTGGTTTTGTTGGTCAGTGCTACGGTAAGTGCTCAAATAAAGGCAGAGGATATCAACATGGGGGGACTGAATTTAAACTCAACCTATGAGCAGGTGATAGCTTGCTATGGTAAACCAGATGTTGTACGGCAGGTGGAGCTGCAGCTGGTTGACACGGAAATTCTTTACGGTGACAGTGTAGCCATTACTTTTTCCAATGGAGTAGTCAGAAAAATCGTTGTCAGTGCCAATAATGGTTGGCGTACCAGTGACGGTGTGCATGTGGGGATGTCTTTGAATGAAGCCATGAAAATATATGGTGTAAATTATGAAGAAATACCTGACTTACCAGGATTGGGGTATCAATATGTATGCGTTCCAGAGAGCTTTGTTTACGAGCCTGGTGATACCAAATGGATAATCCGCCTGGTGGACCCGGATACATGTGGTAAAATCCATTCCATAACTATTTTTAAAGCTACCCCAGAGTATTAAAAAACTATATCCATGTTGTCAGTATTTTGACAGCATGGATATTTTTTGTGGAATTAGTCATTAAATAGGCTAATATGGTATAATTTACTCTGTGGAATAGTTCTCTTTAGGAGGTAGATATGATGATAAAGCGCAAGATATATGCTGTAATAATGTGTTTTATGCTTTGTTGGGGATTGACGGGGCTTGCTTCAGCCGAAAACGCCAATGAGCCCTATATTATTTCCATTGACGGGTTTGGGGAGGTAACGGCCATTCCTGATCGGGCTAAGGTAAGCATCAGTATTGTTAATTCCGCCAAGAAGGCTAAGGAAGCCCAGCAGGAAAATGCTGTTATTGCCAATGCAGTAAAGGCAGCTCTTCAGGGGTTGGGAATTGCTGACAAGGACATGAAAACCAGCAATTATAATTTCCGCCCAGTGTATAGCCAAGAAAAGAATAAAACCAATAAGATTATTTCCTATAGTGCATCCTGCACCATGGATGTGGTGGTAAATGATATTGACAAGACTGGCCTGGTGATTGATCGGGCTTTACAGAATGGTGCCAACAAGGTAAATAATGTTTCCTTTGATTTAAAAGAGCCGGAAACTTATCGTAAGGCAGCTCTTCGGGCCGCGTTGCAGGATGCCAAGGCTAAGGCGGAGGTTATTGCCCAGGAGCTGGGAGTCAACATTAAAGGGGTTAAACTTGTTACAGAAAATGTCGGGAGCGTTACCCCAAAGGGAAATTTGATGCTGGCCAAAATGGCTGGCAATGGAACCATGGATGGTGCAGCAGCTGACAGGGAGGCACTGCCTACTCCTATCGAAGTAGGAGATATCGAAGTTGATGCCGCTGTGCATGTGGACTATGTAATAGAATAAAATTTGGGGAGTTTTTGGATGAAAAAGCCAAGATTGGCGGCAATTGAATATATTCGCGGGATTTCCATGCTGGGTGTTGTGGGAATTCACGTGGGTGCAGCTTATTTGGGGCAGCATGTTACACCGGAGACAGTGGCCAACCCGCATATTGTTGCTCTGCTGGAGATTTTTACGAGATTTAGTGTTCCGATATTCTTCTTTATTTCCGCTTTTGGATTGTTTTATAATCTGGACTTAGTCAAGCCCTTTGTTTATAAGGACTTTTTGAAGCGCCGTTATAAAGCTGTGGTGGTGCCCTATGTGGTATGGTCGTTGTTCTATATAGTTCATTATTGCTTATTATGGCATGATTATAACCCGCTAAGGCCAATGAAAATTTTATATGCTTTATTCTTTGGTCTGGGCAATTATCAGCTATATTTTATGGTATTGCTCATTTGGTTTTACTTAATGATGCCTGTATGGGTATGGGCAGTAAAACGGCTTAATAAGAGCCGGCTGGTATTGTTACTGGCCCTGCAGGTGGGAATCAACTATTTCCTCTGCTTTATGTGGAATCCAGCCATGCCGGAAAATACCATTTTACAGAAATTTTTAATATATCGGCTGAACTATTGGGTTATTTATTATGTCTTTATCTTCCTGTTAGGTGGATATTTAGCCGTTCATATGGATGAGTTCATGGCCTTTATGGAAAAATACCGCAGTAAGATTGTGGCTTTTTTCTGGCTGACTATGGCATCTCATCTGGGATATTACTATTATCTTCTCTATGTACGTGGCTACACTCCTTTGGAGGGAGTGGGGACGGCCCATCAGTTAGCTCCTACCGGAGTTATTTATACCTTGGGAGCCAGCGTATTTTTCTTTACCATATTTACTCTATGGCGTTTGCCGGAGTTTTTGCGTCCGGTGTTCGGCCTTTTGGGTAAACATTCTTATTTTATGTATTTGGCTCATCCCATAGCTTTAACCTATTTTGGTTTCTTGTTTGAAGATATGGGAGTATTGCTAAATGTGCCTATGACAGTTGTTTTTTACTTGCTAGCTGTGGGAGCAACCTTGCTGCTGGCTATAGGGATGCGTAAGCTGGGGGAACGCATTCCGGTTATAAACAAGGCAACTATTGGTGTATATCCACGAAAATAAGCATCTTCTTAGTGATTTTCATTGTATGAAATAGTGGGGACCGATTACTTAAGTAATATTAGTAATATAAGGATTTTTGGGGGTATGAAAAATGAGGCAGAAGTTATTTAGGCGGATAACATGTTTTATGGCTTTACTGCTGGCTTTAGTTTTCTCTTCAGTGGTTGGGGCTGCCAATGGAGAAATCCCGGTAGGAGAGTCCGTTTATAGTCTGGAGGAAGCCACGGGAGCCACTAAGGCACCTATTTCCGTGTATTGTTATCGGCCAGGTAATTGGACAGCAGGCCGGCCAATTGTTTTTGTTTTCCATGGTATGAACCGTAATGCCGGAGATTACCGGCAGGGCTGGGAAAGACTGGCAGACAAGGACGGTTTGTTAATTATTTGTCCGGAATTTACCGAGGATAAATACCCTGGTTCCCGATACTATAACACTGGTAATATCATGGACAAGACCAATGGCAAGGGCCAATTACAGCCAAGGGACAAGTGGGTATTCCCGGTGATTGACCGCATTATTGGTGATGTGAAAACGCGTGTGGAGGCTGACAGCAGTCCAGTGGCAGTATTTGGACATTCTGCCGGTGCCCAGATGGTGCACCGTTACGCATTGTTTGGTGGGCAAATCATGGCCAATCTGGTTATACCCGCCAATGCGGGCTGGTACACCATGCCCAACATGAATGTAAATTTTCCTTACGGGTTAAAGGGTGTACCAATGACTGATACGGAACTTGCTGATGCCTTGTCAAAGCCGGTGGTTGTATTGTTGGGAGAGGCAGATACGGAGCGGACGGAAAATCTGCGGCAAACTCCTGAAGCAGATGCCCAGGGTGAGCATCGTTTGGCACGGGGACAGCATTTCTTTTATCAGGCCTCCAGTGAGGCGGCAAGACTAGGGGCGGATTTCAAATGGGAACTGCGTACTGTTCCAGGAGTAGGACATAATGGCTCCAAAATGGCCAAGGCAGCCGTAAAAGTAATTGAAGAGAGATTTTTGCAGTAAAAACTAATTAGATAAATCCCAGCTCGGCTGGGATTTTTTCTTTAAATGACCATACCCGATAAGCCTAACAGCAAAAATCAGAGATATGTAAGGATATGATAGATAAGAATAATTGACATTACTTAGTAAACATAGTAAACTTAGATTACAAAGTAGGTATAATATATTTTTGTATCGGGAGGGATAGAGATGGCTGTACCCAAAACAGTAACGTGCTCATTTACCATGGATAGAGAAGTTTATGATGCTTATAAAAGCGTAGTAGTAAAAAATCATGAGAATGTTAAAGGCAATCTTATTAGGTATATGAATGACGTTATTCAGTATGGAATTTCAAATTCATCTACTATAGCAGCAATAAAAGAAGTTGAGGAAATGAAGGCAAATCCATCTGTCGGTAAATCCTACACGGATGTTGATTTAATGATGGAGGATTTATTGGCGTGAAATATACAGTAAAGCCATCCAATCGTTTTCAGAAAGACTTAAAAATCGCTAAAAAACGTGGATATAATATTGATATTTTGACAGAAATAATCAAGAAACTTGCGAATGGTGAGGAGTTGCCAGCAAAAAACAAGGATCATCAGTTAAATGGTAAATTGTCGAATTATCGTGAGTGTCACATAACTCCTGATTGGTTGCTAATGTATGAAAAGGATGATGAGACACTGTATTTGTATCTGTTACGAACTGGTACACATAATGATTTGTTTTAACTAACCTCACGGCTTCGACTGGGATATTTTTATTATTTAAATGCCAGTTATCGTTGCAGAAATTGAAAAAAACACAAAATTTGTAACGATAACTGGCGAATAACGGTATATACATCATGTGAATCTGATGGATTTTTTGCTGGATCAGCAAGAATTTTAGCGTTGTATAGTTCAAATGGCATTTTTCCTTTAGTGACAAAAGTATTGCAATGTTGCCTATATGGTGATAAAATACCTTACATGTAAGCAAAGAAAGAGAGAGTAGCCGGGCCGTATGCTCACAGGAAGTCCTGATAACTGCGAACAGGGCAGCTAAAGCAAGGTGAAGTTCGCTCTGGAGCTTTCCCGGTGAAGAGATGTAGTCGGGACGCATAGCTGCGTTATGGCGTCAATGAGTTATAAATTAGGGTGGTACCGCGAATTAGACCTTCGCCCCTTATTGGGTGAGGGTCTTTTATTATGTATTGCCTTCCTCCCTGGGGAAGGTGGCGACGGCGAAATTGTACTGCCGTTGACGGATGAGGTTTTAGGAGGCAACTATGGAAAGCAAGATTGAACAGCTGCGCACCGAAGCAGCTAAGGCTATCAAAGATGTGGCAGATACTCTTAATGATTTGAATGATATTCGGGTAAAGTATCTTGGTAAAAAAGGTGAATTAACTTCTATTCTTAGAGGGATGGGACAGCTTAGTGCAGAGGACCGTCCACGCATTGGTCAGATTGTAAACGATGCCCGGCAGCAGCTGGAGCAGCTTATTGCGGAAAAGAATCAGGAGCTTAAAGCTAAGGAAATGGCTAAGCGTCTGGCCAGCGAGAAGATTGATGTGACCTTGCCAGGCCGTCAGACCAACCATGGCCATATTCATCCCCTTACTCTTACCCTTATGGAAATTAAGGATATATTTATGCGTATGGGCTTCAGCGTGGAGGAAGGTCCGGAAATCGAGCAGGATTATTATAACTTTGAGGCACTTAATCTGCCAAAGGATCATCCAGCCCGCGATATGCAGGATTCCTTCTACATTACTGAGGACATTCTCATGCGTTCCCAGACTTCCCCGGTACAGGCCCGTACCATGGAGTCCCATGAGCCAAACAGCCCAATTCGCATGATCGCTCCGGGCCGGGTATATCGTCGTGATGATTATGATGCTACCCATTCCCCAATGTTTACTCAGATTGAGGGTATGGTTATTGATAAGAATATCAGCTTTTCTGATTTGAAAGGAACGCTGGAGGACTTCCTGCGGCAGATCTTCAACAAGGATGTTAAAGTACGTCTTCGTCCAAGCTTCTTCCCATTTACTGAACCTAGCACCGAGGTGGATATCTCCTGCGTTATGTGCAAGGGGCAGGGCTGCCGTGTCTGCAAGGGTACCGGCTGGCTGGAAATTTTGGGTGCTGGTATGATTCATCCAAATGTGCTAAAAATGAGTGGCTATGATCCTTCCAAGGTTAGTGGCTTTGCTTTCGGTATGGGCGTTGAGCGTATTACCATGCTGAAATATGGTATTGATGATTTACGGTTGTTCTATGACAATGATACTCGTCTGTTGGAACAGTTTTAATTGGGAGGGGATAGAAAATGCAGGTATCAATTAAATGGCTTCATGATTATATAGATTTTACCGAGACTTCCGATGAGTTGGCAGACAAGCTGACCATGGCCGGTATTCCGGTGGAAAATGTGGTTCATGCCGGTGAAGGCTTGGAAAAGGTGGTTACTGGTAAGGTAGAGTCCATTGAGCGTCATCCGGATTCTGACCACATGTTCATTACCCAGATGAATGTTGGCCAGGCAGAGCTGGTACAGATTGTTACTGGGGCCCAGAATGTCAAGCAGGGGGATATTGTTCCTGTGGCTATGATTGGGGCTAAGCTGCCAAATGGCCTGAAGATTTCCAAGGGCAAGCTGCGTGGCGTTCCTTCCAATGGTATGCTTTGCTCTGCTGAAGAGCTTAAGATGGATTTGACTGCTCTTACTGATGAGCAGAAGGATGGTATATACATTCTTCCAGCGGATACAGAGATTGGTATCCCAGCCAAGGATGCCTTGGGCCTGGATGATGATATTCTGGAGTTTGAGCTTACCGCCAACCGGGGTGATTGCTTTAGCGTATTTGGTTTAGTTCGGGAGATTGCTGTTCTTACCGGCAATACACCAAAGTGGCCTGAAATTAAGGTAAATGAAGATGATGCAGCTTCCACTGGGGATTTAATAAAGATTGGCATTGAGGCCAATGACCTTTGTTCCCGTTTTTCCGCCCGTGTTTTGAAAAATGTTAAGGTTATGGAATCTCCGGAGTGGATGCAGGTTCGCTTGGAAAATGCCGGAATTCGGGCCATCAATAACATTGTTGATGTAACTAATTTCGTAATGGTGGAATTGGGTCAGCCAATGCACGCCTATGATTATGATCAGATTGCTGGTCAGAGCCTCACTGCCCGCAGAGCGGTTGCCGGTGAGAACCTCCATACCTTGGATGATTCCGAGCGTATTGCCAAGGGTGAGGAATTGGTTATTGCAGATAGTGAAAAACCGGCTGGTTTGGCTGGTGTAATGGGTGGTTTGGAGTCAGAGGTTACCGAAAATACCACCACTGTTGTATTGGAAGCAGCTGCCTTTAATGGTGCCAGCATTCGTCGTACAGCCCGTTCCTGTGGCCTCCATTCGGAAGCATCTGGTCGTTTTGAGCGTGGAGTTGATGTGTCCCAAACCATGCGTGCCCTGGATAGAGCTGCCCAGCTGCTGCAGGATATGGGTGCCTGCACTGTAACCAAGGGTATTGTTGATGTATATCCTGTGGAAAAGGAGCCTGTTTCTGTAGATTTTACTCCGGAGCAGATTAATAATCGTCTTGGTACAGATATTTCCGCAGATAAAATGGTTGAAATATTGGAAAGCCTTGGTTTTAAGTGTGAAGCTGACGGTAAGGGAGGCTATCATGTAGGCGTTCCTTCCTGGCGAAACGACGTAACCTTTATGGAAGATCTTTCCGAGGAAGTGGCCCGTATCTATGGCTTTGAAAATATCCATGCCACTACCCCTGAAGGGACTATGGTACAGGGAGTACAGAGTCCATTGCAGAACTTCATAGATCGTATCAAGATTACTTTGACTCATATTGGTATGAACGAGGAATTGTCCTTTAGCTTTACCAATGCGGATATGTTCGACAAGATGCTGATTCCGACTGACAGCCCGCTTCGTCAGGCTATTCCAATTATGAATCCGCTTACTGATGAGGCTCCATTGGTTCGGACCAGCCTGTTGGCCAGTGTATTGGAAAATGCTTGCCGTAATTTATCCCGTAAGAACGAGGATATCCGTCTTTACGATGTTGCACCGGTATTTTATCCAAAGGCTTTGCCACTTACTGAATTACCAGATGAGGTAGTAAAGGTGGCTGGCTTTATGTGTGGTCGCCGTAATCCAATGAGCTGGAATACCGATAACGAAATGGTAGATTTCTATGATGCCAAGGGTATTGTAGAGGAGCTTTTAGCTAAGTTAAATATCACCAGATGTCAGGTGGTGGCCGGTGAATATACGGCAATGCATCCAGGTAAGACAGCTCTCTTCAAGAAGGGTAAGGAAATTGTAGCAGCAGTGGGTGAGCTTCATCCACAGGTGGCAGAAAACCTGGGTATTTCCAAGAAGGCCTATATCTTTGAAATGGATGTACCAACCCTGATGAAGTATAGCTCTGATAAATTCAACTTCGATGTACTGCCGAAGTATCCGGCTATTGTCCGTGACCTGGCAATGCTGGTGGATGAAGGGGTAAATGCTTCCGATATTGAAAAGACTATTACCAAGAATGGTGGTAAGTTCTTTAAGAATGTAACTCTCTTTGATGTATATACCGGTAAGCAGATTGTCGACGGCAAGAAGAGCATGGCCTTTACCATGATGTTCCAGTCCAATGACAAGACTCTCACCGATGAAGAGGTTGATGAGTCCTTCAATAAGATTATTGCGGCAGTGGAGAAGGAATTCAACGCTGAACTCCGCGGCTAATCTCACTGCCACGCCACGGGGAAAGCCTTTTCGGCTTCATCACTGCGTCCATAAAATATATACAGGGGGGATCATCATGTTGGAAGCAATAAAACAACAGGTGCTGGAATGTGCCAGACAGGCGGAAGTAATGGGACTTTGTCGTCAGCGGTCCGGCAATTTCAGTATTCGTGACAAGGAAACTGGTCTAGTTTGCATTACCCCTACTGGCATGGATCGGCAGGAAATGACCCATCGGGATATTGTGGTGGTGAATATGGATGCAGAGGTGGTGGAGGCGGAGACCCTCCATCGCCCTACCAGTGAAGTGACCATGCACTTAAAGATTTATGCCTCCCGGCCTGATGTTCAGGCGGTGGTGCATACTCATTCCAAATTTGCCTTGACCTTTGCTATTCTGAATAAACCAATTCCGGCTATAGTAACTGAATTGATGCACTTAGGCTGCAAGGAAGGTTATATTCCAGTGGCACCTTATGGTCGCCCTGGAACCCCTGCCTTGGGGGAATCCGTCATTCAGCCTCTGCAGATTTCCGATGTGGCTTTGATGGAAAAGCATGGAGCTGTAGCTGTGGACAAGGATATAAAGGAAGCTCTTTTAAAAGCTGCCTATGTGGAGGAATTGGCCGAAATATACTATAATACCCTGACCCTTTTAGGGCCGGGCAAGGAACCGGACTATGTTTCCAAGGAAGAATTACAGAAGTGGGCTTATCCTAAGGAGATAAAGCTTTTACCCGGTGAAGATAAATAGAGGTATATGATCTATGAAAAAGACAATTATGGATTTTGATACTGTGGCCTTGGATGATGGCAAGGGAGCTTTGGTAATAATTGATCAGACTAAGTTGCCTAACAGCACGGAAATATTGGAGCTTACCGAGTTAAAAGAAATCTGGGATGCCATTTATTTCCTTAAAGTGCGGGGAGCACCAGCTATTGGGGTGGCGGCCGCCATCGCCATATACCTTGAAGCCAAAAAGATTGCAGTGGCCACTACAGAGTATAACGAGTTTTACGAATATTTTATGCGGACCCACAATTATCTTAATTCTGCCCGTCCTACGGCAGTAAACCTGTCCTGGGCCTTAAACCGCATGGAGCAG
>CACZYN010000055.1 GCA_902785445.1 uncultured Anaerovibrio sp. | reverse complement strand
AAGATACCAGTAAAGCAGTAAAAGCAATGCAGGAGAATAATGAAGGGGTCAAGGAGGGTACTAAGATTGTATCTGAGGCCGGTGCAGCTTTTGAGTTAATTGCTTCGTTAATAAAAAATATGAATAAACACATTGATAATTCTTTACAGGCTATTGAACAAACTGGGGATGTTTGTGAAGATATTCATGGTATTATGTCAGAAATTGTCGAATTGGGCGATCGTTCCAATGAAGAGGCACAAAGTGTAAGTGCATCTACCGAGGAGCAAGCCGCTATGATGGATGAAATATCAAGAGCTAGTAATTCCTTGGCAATTTTAGCCCAAAGTCTTCAGGGTGAGGTTGCCAGGTTTAAACTATAATAACCCTCCATAGGATAAAGGGACTGTCGGTTTTGATTGTATTTCAAACGGCGGTCCCTTTATTAATTTATTGATATAACATATTAAGTAGATTTTTTACTATTTCTTAGACGCAGAAAAAATTTATATTAGACTAATAAAAGAAGGAAGAATGAGGAGGCATGTAGTATTTATAGCTTGACAGACAAGTGAGGAAGTGAAATTTTGGAACAGAAATACTATATCTTTGATGGTTGCGAGCATGCCTGGGTGGAAACTGAAGCCTCCTGGGTTAAGGATGACATTGAAAAAATAAAGATAGAATTCGCCAGTAGTTGCGCAAATCCAGAGGAGCTGGCCAGTATTACAGCCAAAATGCCAGAAGATACACTTCTGGCTTATTTGGATTTGGCCTATAGCGGCGGACATGAATTTTTTCGCAAAGCGGTAGCCAGATGGCGGGTTCAGCTCTATAAGGAACAAAAAACTGCTATGATTTTGGCGGATACCTTTAATGTGAAGGTTATTCGTCAATACGATGATAAGTATATTATTGAGCCCTTCGGCAAGGTTTCCAAGCAATTTTCCCTGCGACTGGATTATGATAAATGGAAATATACGGCTATTCCGGCCAGAACAGACCAAGCGGAGATAGGCAATAATGTGTTCAATTATAAATATGATTGGACAGAAAATAACTATGATTTCTCCGTGGAAATACCGGAAATTATAGTAAAACAGGTTATGAAATTTTTACAGGAGCTGGCCCAGGAGGAATTCGGTTTTAAACCAACGGTTCCCCATAATATGCCTGGGGACAAGCTGCTGAAATATTTTGTGCAGTATCCGCTGGATGTAAATGTAGGCTGGTATGTGGACATGCTGGGCTTCGATTTTTCCAGTAAAGTTGTCAGAAAAAATGAATCCAATTTTGATTTGGTCTGCGATTATTTGCAGCTGCCTAAGAGCAAGGGGATGAAGAAGGTCTACCATGATAACCCGGAGGCTTTGCTGATTTGTTATTTCCTCAAGGAAATTGGCGTTGAGGATATCAATATCTGGCCGTATTTCTACGAAGGCAAGCAATTGATGGGGGTAAGTCTGAATCTTTTAGGGCTTGACCGGAATGGCGGGTTTTATTTTAAGAGCAATTCTTATTGGTTGCATCAATTATGGTGGGATAATTCCACACCTTACGAGGCCAGGAATTTACAGGAATACATCGCCAGGGACAAAGGAAAATATAACACCAGATATGTGGGGTGGCATTTGCTGTATACTTGGCTGCTGGACAAGTGGGGCGCCCAGCGGACTGGGGAAATACTAAGTGATGCCCTGCTAAATATTGATTATTATAAATTTGACTGTTTGCGGCTCTGGCTGGCAGATTATCGGGAAAATGATTTCCCGGAGGAATTCGTGCAGGAAATATATCGTCACGGAATTTCCCGGGAGGCCCATGACTTGCGCATGGATCTTATTCGTCAGGAGATTAATCGTCTGCAAAATGCCAAATATAAGCATCTGTTGGATGTGGAATTTACCTTGACTAAAGGTGAACTGGCCCGGGAGGAAGATACCCCACTGGGGAGCTTTAAGCTGCCTCGCTCCGGTAAAGATATGTATGCTATTTCCGATAATATGCATAACTGTGTTTTCCGTCTTTATACACCGAAAATGGCTCAACGGGCCTGTACTATTTATTATTTGCAAAAGGATGAGGAGTATTTGGCTTGTATTGAAGTGGTGCACGGAGTGGTGGTTCAGGCCTACGGCAAGCGCAATAAAGTATTGACCGGTGAGATTCTGGAAGGGGTTACGGACTGGTGCATAAATCACGATTTGATATATGCCGGGGCAAAATAAGAAATGGGACTGCCAACACTAATTTATAGTGGGCAGTCCCTTTTACATGGGAATTATTTTACAAACTATACATATGATTTAATGGGCCTGAGCCTTTGCCTAAATTTAGACCGGCTTTTAAGGCCCCGGTGAGGTATTTCTTGGAATAGGCAATGGCCTCTGGCAATTCATAGCCCAAAGCTAAATTGCAGGCGATGGCAGAGGACAAAGTACAGCCGGTGCCGTGGGTGTTAGGGTTATCAATATGCTCCTGCCGGTACCAGTTGGCTTCACCATCATAATACAGCAAGTCCGTAGCACTGTCCGCCAGGTGACCACCCTTTATAAGAATACCACCGAATATTTTCGGGGCAAAGGACTGAGCTGCTGCCAGCATATCATCCTTGGTTTTAATGGTCATACCAGTCAATATTTCTGCTTCTGGAATATTGGGGGTGATAACAGTGGCCAAGGGAAGCAACAAGCTGCACAGATTGTTCTGCGCTTCATCCTCTATAAGCTTGCTGCCACTAGTGGACACCATTACCGGGTCAACCACGATGTTTTCTGCCCCATATTCCCGGAGCTTTTCCGATATTACCTGAATGATTTCCGGGCTGGACACCATGCCAATTTTTACTGCATCTGGTCGAATATCCTCAAAAATTGCGTCCAGTTGCTGCCCAACAAATTCTGCCGGAGCATTATGAATGGCCCGGACTCCGGTAGTGTTTTGGGCTGTAAGAGCTGTAATGGCGCTGGTGGCAAACATCTTGTGGGCAGTTATAGTCTTTATGTCAGCCTGAATACCAGCACCGCCGCTGGAATCGGAGCCGGCAATAGTTAATATGGATTTCATGCGATACCTCCGTACAACGTATTTGTTTAGCATACCTCTAAAGTATAGAACGGATCTGGTTTATTGGCAATAACAATACTTTACAATCTACAGCAGGAAATGAATTGTTTTTTGGCGAATTAATTTCTAGAAAGATAGGAGGTTGGGTGTTTTACAATGAAAACAGTAATGGATGCAGATTTTAAATCCTATGGCCGTGTATTGAATCTGGATGTATCGGAGTTTATGTCCAAGGTTGCTACGATGCCAGCGGTGGATAAACAGGAAGTGCAATATGAGGCTGCAGTTCCCGAGTTTGAAGCTATGGAGCTCTTCAAGGAGTTCCAAAATCAGGTATATGGTGGCATGTCGGTGGAGTTTGGCTGGTGCCATGGCTTTAACAGCCAGTTAAATGGCTTGGAATATCATCGTGATTCGGAAATTAATATAGCTGGTACAGATATGATTCTTATGGTGGGCCAGCGGCAGGATATTGATTATCAGGATAATTCCTATAATACCTCCCAGGTAGAGGCATTTTTTGTACCCAAGGGAACAGCGGTAGAAATCTACGCTACCACCTTGCATTATGCTCCCTGTGGTGTTAATGATCAGGAATTTCGCAGCGGAGTGGTTTTACCAAGAGGTACCAATGAACCCTTACAGGCTGTTCCCGCAGCCCAAGGGGAAGCAGCTATGCTCTTTGCCAGAAATAAATGGCTGTTAGTGCACCCGGAGAGTGGAGAAACTGGTCGGGTAGGCCGGCTTATCGGTAAGAATTTAACCTTGGCTGATTTTGGCCGAGAATAGACATATTGTCTTGTGTAAGTATGAACGGAGGGATTGTATGTTTAAGATTTTAGTGCCGGTGGACGGCTCAGTTGAATCCGAAAAGGCCATAACCCAGGCTATTCGCATGGCTCAGCTGGAAAAGGGTAAATTGATTTTTTATTTCGTGGTAAATATTCAACAGGCGGCTATTTCCGTTCATCTTTGTCAGGAAATCATCGATTCCCTGACAGAGGAAGGTAACCGGATTTTAGGGGAAATAAAGGGAAAAATACCGGAAGGATTGGATTGTGAAACCGTTCTGGAGGTAGGTATTCCTTATGAGCGGATAGTGGATTATGCTAAGGACAATACCGTGGATATAATTGTCATGGGCAGCCGTGGCCTTAGTTTGGTAGAAGGCATTCTCATGGGCAGTGTGAGCCGCAATGTGCTGGAACAGGCACCTTGCTCGGTACTGATTGCTAAATAATCAAATATTTGGGGAAAATAAAATGCTTCAGATATATACTGGCAAGGGGAAAGGAAAAACTACGGCAGCTATCGGATTGGCAGTGCGGAGTCTGGGGGCTGGTCACAAGGTTTTTTTCCTCCAATTTATGAAAAGCCTTGCTTATAGTGAGCAGACCTTGTTAAAAAAATTCGCCCCACAGCTAATATTGGAAACCACTGGCAAGCCGTTTTTTGTAGCTGAGGAAGGGATGTTGGATGAGGAACAATTAAAACAGTGGGGCGATAATATAGTCGTATTTCCTCATGGTAAGCCCCCGGCTGATTATGTTAAGATGATAAAAACGGAATTTAACCAGGCCAAAGTTAGAATACTGGGGATGAAGCCGGACCTGCTGGTGCTGGATGAGGTGAATGTGGCCCTGTTTTTTGACTTGATTGATCGTCAGTCCATCGAGTCCTTGCTGGATTGTCTGCTGGAGACGGAGGTGGTCTGCACAGGGCGCAACGCTCCGGAGTGGCTGTTGGAGCGGGCTGATCTCATCACAGATATGCAGGAGGTAAGGCATTATTATAATAAAGGGGTAGAAGCCCGTAAGGGCATAGAAAATTAAAAGGGGGATTTAGGTAAATGAATTTTCGGGAAGAAAAGATTTTGAAGCGGTCCCTTTACTTGTTTTTGGTGACCTTTTTGCTGCTTTGTCAGACGGTGTTCGCCGCTGATTTCAGCAAGGTGATGATTTTGCACACCAATGACAGTCACGGCTATGACCGCAGTGATGCTGAGCATATCGGTATGCCGGTTATTGCTCAAATCAAGAAAGACATGCAGGCCAAAGGCTATGATGTAATTATGCTGGATGCAGGGGATTTCATTCAGGGTAATGATTTGGCCAAGTTTGACAAGGGTAAGTCGGTTATTAACTACATGAATGGGGTGGGCTATGACGCCGCCACCTTTGGCAATCACGAATTTGATTATGGTCTGGAGGTTCAGGCCCAGAGAATGAAGGAAGCCAAGTTCCCGTTCATTTCCTGTAACGTCATCAACGAGGAAACCAGTCAGACGCTGGTGAAGCCGTATATTATTCTGGAAAAGCCTTATGGGAAGATTGGTGTTATAGGCATGACTACCCCAGCCTCCAAGACCAGTGCCCGTCCATCCTATGTGGCCAGCCTGAAGTTTTTGGAGGGGCAGTCCCTGTACGAGTGCACTCAGATGTATGTAAACGAGCTGCAGAAGCAGAAATGTGACCTGATCGTTGTTATTGGTCACATGGGCAGCGAAGATGGCTGTGCCGGCAGTCGCTCCGAGGATGTAATTGAGCATGTAAATGGTATTGATATTTTCATCGATGGTCACGACCACACTGTGAAAAATGATCTGATTGGCCGGACCCTTCGGGTAGAAACTGGCTGTCATACCAAGAATTTGGGCTGCATTACCTATGTAAATGGCCAGTGGCAGGAAAACCTCATTCCAGTGGGCAAGTACACCCAGGCGGACAAGAATGTGGAAAAGCTTGTAAACAATACCTCTTATGCCATCGACCAGAAGCTGGGAACTACAGTGGGCGAAGTAGTTGAGGCTCTTGATGGGGCCCGGATGCCAGGGTTGAGAAGCCAGGAAACTGCTTTGGGTGATTTCTGTGCTGATGCTCTCTTCTGGAGCGGTAATCAACAGCTGGGCAAGGATAACCATGCTGATGCCGGGATGATAAACGGCGGTGCTGTTAGAACCGGAATCAATGCCGGTAAAATAAAGGTTAAGGATATTCAGGCCGTATTCCCATTCGAAAATGAATTGGGTGTGATCACCATTAAAGGCTCCAAACTGTTGGAAGTATTAGAGGCATGCACCCAGAATACCCCAGGGGAAATGGGCGGCTTCCCACAGGTAACCGGTATAGAATTCACCTTGAATTTGACTGTTCCATATGAAAAGGGACCACAGTATCCGGAGTCCTTGTTCTACAGCCCGGCCAAACCTGGCAGCCGCGTTACCATTAAGTCCGTGGGCGGTAAGCCATTTGACGCAAATGCGGAATATCGGATTATCGTCAATGATTTCATCATTGAAGGCGGCGACAGCTATGGTGCTCTTACCGAGGATGGTGCCATCATTAAATGTGAAATGTTGGGGATTGTTGACTGCGATAGCTTGCAGAAATACATTACCGACCGACTCCATGGCAAAATCACTCCGGAGTTTACCAAGGCTCAGGGAAGAATTAAGATTATCTCTTAAAAATTAAATATACTAATATAGAATGTGTTATAGGCTGATGCAATGAGAGATTGTTGTATCAGTCTATTATTTTGTGTTTTTTATCAAAACTTGACACAATAGATAAAATTATATATACTTACACAGTCTTAACATAATATAAATATGCGATATAGGTGCTCATGTTGAGCTTAATAGAGAAATCGGTACAAGCCGATGCGGTCCCGCCGCTGTAATGCAGAGCGAGCTTTATTTATGTCACTGGGTAAAACTGGGAAGGCAAAGCAAGCTATGAAGCAGAGCCAGAAGAACTGCCTATATTTGTGATATTGGTTGCATTCTGCGAGTGACAGAAGGGCAGCATTTTTGATGCAATTATACCTTTTTGTCTGTGGCAGAAAGGTTTTTTTATTTTGGAGGATATGATAATGGAGAAGAAAAAATGGCTTACCCTGGCAGTATTGACGGCTTTGGCCGCTGGTTCAATAACTATACCGGTTTATGCTGCTGATGCGAACGATTTTGGTGATGAAAATGTAACTATCTATGGAGATGCAGAAAAGGATGGTTATGTGACTGAAAATGGTAGTGTTGGTATTTTGGGCAACAAGGATACCATGAAGGTTCCTTTTACTACCACCAATATTACTGAAAAAACTGTAGAAGAATTTGGCAATCCAACCCAGCCATTGGATAGTGTTTTGTCTGGTTCCCCATCTATTCGGGCTACCGGCAGTGTATTGCATAATGATTTTTTACTTCGTGGTTTCCGGGCAAACGGCAGCAGCTCCTATGTAAATGGTGTCCCAGACATGTTTACCCAGTTTAATGCCCCTTTGCACGTTGTTGAGCAGATAGATGTTGTAGCTGGACCAAATAGCGGTATTGGTGGTACCGGTACTCATTATGAGTCAAATGCAGCTGGTGGCTTGGTGAATTTCGTTACTAAGAGAGCCCATGATGATTTTAATAGAATTACGCTTACTCATACTGGTAAGGGAATGATTGGCGGATATTTCGATTCCAGCTTCCGTACTGGCAAGAATAAAGAGTGGGGTTTCCGCTTCAACTTGGAGAAGGTAAACGGTGAAACTGCGGTAACTGGCCAAAAAATCAATGCATCCAGTATTTATTTGAATGTTGATTATAAGGGCAGCAAGAGCACAACAAATCTGTTCACTGGTTATCGTCAAAATGAAGTCACCGGTGGTCAGCGTTGGTTTAAATTAGGTGGTGCAATTACCAGGTTCCCAGATGTACCAAATCCAAGTGGTGATTATGGTTATCGTGGTCAGGTAAAGAGTTCTTATGGCTGGATGGCAATTTTGAACCATGAACAGAAGATGAATGATTCTTGGAAATGGTTTGGTAATTTTGGCTATATGGGGAACAAGCTGGATAAAAATGTTATGTACCAGAATAGTGCTATAACTATCCTTAATGATGCTGGTGATTTTAACCTTAACAGTCAGCGGACTACCACTCCACAGAATGCCACCTACGCTCAGTTGGGTGTAAACGGTAAGGTAGAAACTGGTGTGGTTAAGCATGATATTACTGTGGCCATAGATAAAGCATGGCGTACTCGTTATGCCACTAAAGCTAGTATTACCACTCCTTTGGGCACAGGCAATATCTTTACCGGTGTAATCAATCAGCTTATTGACCCACCAACTGATTATGCCTATGGGCTTACCAACAAGACCCATATGAGTGGTATCAATATTGCCGATACCATGACTTATGGCAAGATGGACGTTATGCTGGGAATTCACAGACATGAGTCCCATGTGGACGCATATTCCGCTGCAACTGGTAAGCATACCAGTACCGTTGATAGTAGCGCTAACTGCCCAACTTATGGCATAATGTACAGTCCAATGGAGAATTTCTCTGTTTATGCCAGCCATTCGGAGAATTTTGATGGTGGTACAGTTGTAGGTACTACATATCAGAATGCTGGCGAAATTCTTGCTCCAGCCAAGACCAAGCAGAATGAAATCGGCGTTAAATACAAATTTAACAACGGTGTAGTAACCACTTTAAGTTATTTTGATATTTCCCAGGCTAACAACATTGCAGTAGATAAGGCAGATGGAACTTATTTCCTGCAGGACGGTCGCGTTAATCATAAGGGCGTAGAATTCTCTGTTAGCGGACGTGTAGCTTCCAAATGGAACTTTGCTGCTGGAATAGCATATCTTAACGCAGTTAAGGACAGAACTGCCCGCGGCTTACAGGATGGTATTACTGTAGATGGTACACCAAAATGGACTGGTTCCCTTACCGCCCGTTATGATGCTGATAATCAGTTTGCTGCCTTCGGCAGATGGAATTACGTGGGAAGTGCTACAATTCTCAATGAAAAATTCTCTTCCCCGGCTTACAATGTCATTGATTTGGGTATTGAGTATAAGACTAAGTTGGGTTCTTGTCCAGCTAAGTTTAGCTTGACCTGCTACAATGTGTTTAACAAGGATTATTGGATGGTTTCCCGTGGGGATAACAATATCTATCTCTCCACTCCAAGAACCTTTGCTCTTTCCATGTCCTTGGATATTTGATAATATTATATTGTGTTGATACAAAGGGTGCTTCATGTTTTGCTGCACCCTTTTGTGGTATTTAATGTGCTTGTTATTGGTGATGGTTATGGGCTGGAAGAATAAAGCTTTATTATTATGTTTGATGGTTTCTGTTGGCTTGTTCATTATGACTGGATGCGGAAACGATAAAATGAACAGCTTTCGTAGTAACAGCGGAAACGATTCTGTTGTTTTGGCTGCGTATAGGCATTTGGCTCCGGGAGAAAAGGATGGCTTTTATTGCAGCAAAATATTGGAAGTATGGGAACCATTAATTACAAATGATGAGTCAACAGGGCTACCAAAGCCTTGCCTGGCAGAAAGCTGGGAAATGCTGGATGATGGTAAACGCTGGCTATTCCATCTAAAAAAGGGTGTTAAGTTCCATGACGAATCTACGTTCAATGCGCAGTCAGTCATTGATAATATTGAACGTATGAAGAAAGGGTTAAAGAAATCTAATTTCTATAATTTGGATATAAATAATTTCTATCCAGGGCTTGTAGGGGTAAAAAAAGTAGATGATTATACCGTTGAATTTACCTTTTCCAAGCCTAATATTAATCAGTTGTACAATATGATGAATTTTGGCAGTGCCATGTATTCACCTAAATGTTTTGATGATGAGGGAAATTTTTCAGGTTTTGCTATTGGAACCGGACCATTTTACATTGAAGAAAATAAAATTGGACAGATTGTCCGTCTAAAACGCTTTGAAAAGTATCATGGGGAGAAAGCAGAATCTGAGGAAATAGTTATCAGAAATATGCCCAGTGCTGATACCAGATTTTCGGCTTTGAAAAGTGAAG
>CACZYN010000054.1 GCA_902785445.1 uncultured Anaerovibrio sp. | reverse complement strand
TGTATTTGCCATTTTCTGCACTCACTTTCACTAAAGTTACATAGAAATTGTACACCCTTTTGCCGTAAATTAAAAGTGTCGCCACAAGTAAAAAAGCCTCCCCGTGGGGAGGCTTAATGCTTATTTTACACCCAAAGTGATATTCTCACCGTTGATGTTCTACTACTTGGTAAATCCATAAAGGGAACCATAGGTAAGGCCATCACACAGCACAATGCTCTTCACCATATCCTCGTTGCGGGACAGGATATCAGTGAGCTTGTCATTGCCGGAGGCATATACGGTAATATGGTCCGTAACCTCAAAACCATTTTCCTTACGCATGGTCTGAAGCTTGGAAATGATCTCCCGGACAAAGCCCTCTTCAATGAGCTCTGGCGTCAGGGTAGTTTCCAAAGCAATGGTCACCTTGCCATAACGCTGAGTAGCAAAGCCCTCGGTCTGGGACATGATGATCTCAATGTCCTCTGGCTCCAGCTCCACTTCACCGCTCTTTAAGGACAGCTTCAGCTTGCCGGTCTTGTCCAGTTCTTCCTTGGCAGCAGCACCATCAAGGTCAGCCAGAGTGGCCTTCACCTCGCCAATCTGCTTGCCTACCTTCGGACCCAGCACCTTGAACTGTGGCTTCAGGGTATAGGAGAGATATTCCTCCATATCATCCTTGAACTCCACATGCTTAACGTTCAGCTCTCCGGCCACAATTTCCTTAAAGAAATCATCCAACTCGCTGTCCGCCTTGACAAAGATATTGCCAATTGGCTGACGGTTCTTGATGTTGGACGCATTGCGGGCAGCACGGCCAAGTACTACTACATCCAGTACCAGCTCCATGTTCTTCTCCAACTCAGCATCAATAAAGGCTTCATTAGCTACTGGGAAGTCAGTAAGATGCACGGAAATAGGTGCCTGATCATCTACGCTGCACACCAAATTGCGGTAAATGCTTTCGGTAATGAACGGAACCATTGGTGCGGCCAGCTTAATAACGGTAACCAAGGCGGTGTACAGGGTCATGTAAGCGTTAATCTTGTCCTGGTTCATTTCCTTGCCCCAGAACCGCTCCCGGCTGCGACGAACATACCAGTTGGACAGCTCATCCACAAATTCCTGCAATACCTTGGCGGTTTCCGTAACCTTGTAGGCGGACAGATTGCCATCCACTTTCTTGATAAGGGTATTGAGACGGGACAGTACCCACTTATCCATTACAGAAAGCTTATCGTAGTCCAGACTATGCTTGGTGGCATCGAAATTATCAATATTGGCATAAAGCACGTAGAAAGCATAGGTATTCCACAGGGTACCCATGAACTTACGCTGGCCCTCCTGCACCGCATCATCATGGAAACGGTTTGGCAGCCAAGGGGCACTGTTTTCGTAGAAATACCAGCGAATGGCATCAGCTCCGTGCTTGTTCAGGGCATCCATCGGATCAACGGCATTGCCCTTGGACTTACTCATCTTCTTGCCATCCTTGTCCTGAACGTGGCCCAGAACAATTACGTTCTTATAGGAAGAATCCTCAAAGAGCAAGGTGGAAATGGCCAGCAGGGAATAGAACCAACCTCTGGTCTGGTCCACCGCCTCGGAGATAAAGTCCGCCGGATAGCGCTCCTCAAAGATTTCCTTATTTTCAAACGGATAATGCCATTGGGCAAATGGCATAGAACCGGAATCAAACCAGCAGTCAATAACCTCTGGTACCCGCTTCATTTCCTTGCCACAATCCGGACACTTGATGGTTACGTCATCAATGTATGGACGATGGAGCTCAATATCCTCCGGACAGTTATCGGACATGGATTTGAGCTGCTCAATGGAGCCGATGGACTGCTGACAACCACAGGAGCACTCCCAGATATTGAGTGGTGTACCCCAATAACGGTTACGGCTGATGCCCCAATCCTGAACATGCTCCAGCCACTCGCCAAACCGGCCCTTACCGATGGAATCCGGCACCCAGTTGATGGTGTTATTATTGGCAATGAGCTTTTCCTTTACATCGGTCATCTTGATGAACCAGGATTCCCGTGCATAGTAAATGAGCGGTGTATCACAGCGCCAGCAATGTGGATAGCTATGCTCGAACTTCGGTGCCTTAAAGAGCTTGCCGGAAGCCTTTAAGTCATCCAAAATCATTGGATCGGCCTTCTTAACAAATACGCCAGCCCACTTGGTTTCCTCGGTCATGTTACCCTTGGCATCCACGAACTGCACAAAATCCATATTGTAGTTGCGGCATACCCGGGCATCGTCCTCACCAAAGGCTGGAGCGGTATGTACGATACCGGTACCATCGGAAGTGGTTACATAGTCGTCGCACATAACGAAGAAGCACTTTTTCTTAATCTTGCCGTTGGCAAAATCATAGAGTGGCTCGTACTCCCGATGCTCCAGGGTCTTGCCCTTGAACCGGTCCACGATTTCCACCTGGGCAGCTTCCTCCGGGTTATCCTGAGACTTAACTCCGGCGAATACGCTTTCCACCAAAGCCTCGGCCAAAATCAGATACTCGCCGTTGCATTTTACCTTTACGTAATCCACCTCCGGATTTACAACCAAACCCAGGTTGGAAGGCAAGGTCCAAGGGGTAGTGGTCCAAGCCAGGAAGGAGGTATTTTCCTCATCCTTGACCTTAAACCGTACCATGGCAGACCGCTCTTTTATATCCTTGTAGCCCTGAGCCACCTCGTGGGAAGACAGTGGGGTACCGCACCGTGGGCAATAAGGAACAACCTTATGACCCTTGTACAGAAGGCCCTTTTCCCAAATAACATTCAGAGCCCACCATACGGACTCAATGTAATTGTTCTCATAGGTAATATATGGATCGTCCATATCCGCCCAGAAGCCTACCACATCGGAGAATTCCTCCCACATGCCCTTGTACTTCCATACGGATTCCCGACATTCCTTAATAAATGGCTCAATGCCGTACTTTTCAATCTGTTCCTTGCCATCCAGGCCCAGCTTCTTCTCCACTTCCAGCTCTACCGGCAGGCCGTGGGTATCCCAGCCAGCCTTGCGGAGTACCTTCTTGCCCTTCATGGACTGGTACCGTGGCAGCATATCCTTGATAACCCGGGTCAATACGTGACCGATATGGGGCTTGCCGTTGGCCGTTGGGGGACCATCGTAGAAGGTAAAGGTATCGCAGCCTTCCCGGATGTCGATACACTTCTTGGCAATATCATTATCCTTCCAAAATTTCAGAACTTCCCGCTCCCGCTCAACGAAGTTCAGATTGGTGTCAACCTTGTTGTACAAATTGATTACCTCCTAATATTGGTGTGAAATAGGACAGGAGCTCTGTGCAAAATAAAAGGCTCCACCCCAAAACAGGATGAAGCCTGGCTTCACTATACCACCTATTTCGTATACCAGCATATACTATCTCTGTAACGGGAGATCCCGGCTCAGCCTACTCTGCCAAAGCATTATGCCAGGGCATTTTGACCTGCTGCTCCGAAGTGATGTTCATTTGCCGCTACTCCTGCCGGGCTTCCACCATCCCCAGCTCGCTAGGATTTTCACTGACAAACTACTGTCTTCATCATTGAATTTGTGTTTTAAACTGTGTGTCATTGTATCATAGGTGAACACTTTTAGCAATAGGGTAGAAATATATTATTCATAATTGATGCCAATATCATTTCGCAACTGTATGGCCTCGGCGAGATGGGCAGCTGTGATTTCATCACTGTTGGCCAGATCAGCGATGGTTTGGGCCACCTTTTTTACTCGATCAAAGGAACGGGCGGACATATTTTTTTCAATAAAGGCCGCTTTAAGAAGATTTTGGGCCTCGGGGGCAATGTGGCAGGTTTTCTTTAATATGGAACTGGTCATCTGGGCGTTGCAGACAATGCCATATTTTTCCAGCCTCTTTAGCTGGCGGTTTCTAGCTGCGGAGACCCTTTGGCGAATAACCGCCGAACTCTCGGCTTTTTCCTTTCTGGTCAGTTCATTATAGGTAACCCGGGGTACCCGGATTTGGATATCTATCCGGTCCAGCAACGGACCAGAAATTTTCCGATTATAGCGCTTGATTTCCGCATAGGAACACTCACACTGTTTGTCCGGATCATGATAATACCCGCAGGGACATGGGTTCATGGAACAGCAGAGAAGTATACGGGAGGGAAAGGTCAGGGAGGCATTTACCCGGGCAATGCTTACCTCCCCATCCTCCAAGGGTTGACGCAGTGCTTCCAAAGTCTGCTTGTGGAATTCCGGCAGTTCATCCAAAAATAAGACTCCGTTATGGCTAAGGCTTACTTCTCCGGGATGGGGTATGGAGCCGCCCCCGATCATGGCAACCGAGGAGGTGGTGTGATGGGGGCTGCGAAAGGGACGCTGGGTAATCAGGCCGCTGTTTTTCTTTAACAGGCCGGAAACGCTATAAATCTTCGTTACCTCCAAGGCCTCTTGCAGGGTCATCGCCGGTAATATGGAATTCAGGCGTCGGGCCAACATGGTTTTCCCGGCCCCCGGGCTGCCCACCAGCAAAATATTATGTCCCCCGGCAGCAGCTATTTCAAAGGCCCGCTTGGCCACAAACTGCCCTTGGACATCGGCAAAATCCTCAATAACCTCTTCATTAGTTTCCTGCTCATTTTCCACTGCTACCGCCGGCTCCCAGGACACTTTCCCCGTAAGAAACTCAACTAATTCCTGAAGGCTATCCACCCGGTAGACCCTTAACCCCTCCACCAGCAGGGCCTCATTGACATTCTCTCCAGCCACGAAAAAGGCCTTGAAGCCCTGTTCCTTGGCCTTTATGGCCATGGGTAGAATACCAGTAACTCCTCGTACCTGCCCTTCCAGAGATAACTCCCCGGAAAATAAATTCCCCTCTAAGCTGGCCTGGGACAAAACACCATAAGCCACCAGAATGGCCATGGCAATGGGCAGATCCAAACCGGGGCTGTCCTTTCTAAGTCCCGCCGGAGCAAGATTAATGGTTACTTTCTGGGGCATAATCTTTATCCCGGAGTTTTTTACCGCGGTTCTGACCCTTTCCTTGGCTTCCCGCACCATGGTATCCGGTAAGCCAATCATTTCGATGCCGGGTAGGCCATTGGCCACATCTACCTCCACATCGATTATCTGACCATCCACCCCCACTGTGGTGACACCACAACATTTTGCAAACACAAAAACCACCCCTAAACATAATACTATTAATTATAAATTATATTTTAACTAATAATATTATGCAAGAAGTGGTTTTAAATTAATTATTTTAGTTTATTAATATCTCAATGGGTCATCGCCATACTGGTTAGGTCCCTCGGTTCCCTTAAAGAATAAGAGATAAATGCCCAAAATCAAGCCCACCAAGCCGGCTACAACAGTAACTGCCTGATTAGTGGTAAATACATCCACCCAGCCCGGCAAAGCCTGAACAATCGCCTGCCAACCTGGCTTATCAAGGTCGTGAGCCCGTTTTATGGAGTTAAACAAACTCAATACGATTAGCGGCATGGCTAACAGGAATCCCAAGCCTAAGGCCAGCTCTTCCTTCATACCTCCGGCTATGCCAATGGTTCCAAACACCATTAAAATTACAAAGGCCAGAAATCCCAGTCCAAGCCCCCGGAAAAAATATCTCTGACGATTTAAACGACCGGTATAGGTGGTCCACTTAAAGGCTTGAGCTATGTTGTCTGGCAGCGGACCTACACCAACGCCCCCATAAGGTGGCTGTTGGAAACCATTTGGTTGCTGCTGACCATATGGGTTATAGCCATTTTGATAATTCATCGGCTGACCTGGCTGTTGCATAGGCTGCTGTACTGGCTGCTGTGGCTGAACCGGCTGATTAAATTGCTCCTGCTGCATTGGCTGCTGTGGCTGCGCTGGTGCAGCTTCAAATTTCTGCCCGCACTCTGGACAAAAAGCTATATTTTCTTCAACTCGTTCACCACAATTTGGACAAAATTTTGCCATATTTATCATCTCCACTATAATATACTTCTTAGCTATTGTATCATAATTAATATCACTTGTCCTAACATCCACACAAAAAAGGACAAAGGTCAGCCAATAATGGAAAAATTTTCTTAACTGGGGTATAATGACCTAGTGTACTGACATATCCATAAGTCAGTCAGTGCGCTATTAGTATATTTTCAGGAGGATTATTGTGGAAAATAAAAGTAGTTTTGCAGCATTACTCCCCATTGCTGTGTTTGTATTCCTGTATTTGGGATTGGGTATAACCTTTGAATATGTAATGCAAATACCCATGGGCTTTTACAACGTATCCGTTGTGGTGATATTTCTTATAGCCCTGGGGCTGGCCTGTCTGCAAGCCAATAAAATAAACATGAACGAAAAGCTGAAAATCATGGCCAACAATATGGCTGATCCCAATATTATCACCATGATTTTAATTTTCCTTATGGCCGGAGTATTTGTTGGGGTATTAGGACGCAGCAGTGCCGAAAGCGTGGCCTATTTCCTCTTGTCCTTAATACCAGCCGACTATGCCATTCCTTTGCTGTTTTTAATCAGTGCCTTTGTTTCCCTGGCTATGGGCACCTCCGTAGGCACCATAACCTTGATTGTGCCTATTGCTATTGCCGTGGGCAACAGCACGGGCTTTTCCATTCCCCTTTGTGTGGGCACCGTTATGGGTGGTGCCATGTTCGGGGACAACCTTTCCTTCATTTCCGATACCACCATTGCCGCCTGCAACGGTCAGGGTTGTGCCATGCAGGATAAGTTTAAGGCAAACTTTAAAATTGCCATTCCAGCCGCTATTCTTACAGTGATAGTCCTCTACTTCTTATCTGCCCAGCAAAGCGTTGGGGAGCTGCAGATTAAGGACTATCAGCTGATACAGATTGTTCCCTACCTTTTGGTATTAATCGGCGGCATCATGGGCTTTAATGTTTTCCTGGTACTGCTGGTGGGCATTCTTTGCGGTACAGCGCTCATGTTGGGCACCGGAGAAATTGCCTTCATCGACTACATGACCAATATCGGCAAGGGTACGGCGGGTATGTTTGAAACCTCCATGGTAGCCATTTTGGTATCTGCCATCGGCGGGCTTATTGCTTATAATGGTGGCTTTAACGCCCTGCTGTCCACTGTGCATAAAATTTTTAGCACCAAAAAGGGTGGCATGCTGGGTATTGGCATGCTGGTAGGTTTTATGGATATTGCCACCGCCAACAACACCGTGGCCATTGTAATGACCAATCCTATTGCCAAGGAGATTTCCAACAGCTATGATATCTCCCCTAAGGAAACCGCCTCCCTGTTGGATACCTTTTCCTGTATTTTCCAGGGGATATTGCCATACGGAGCCCAGATGCTGGTAGCAGTTTCCATCGCCATTAGTCTGGGATGTGAGATAACAGCCTTTATGGTATTGCCATTTTTGCTTTACCCTTATCTGTTGCTGGTAAGCTCCATCTTATTTGTGTTTTTACCAAAAATCGATTGACCTCATCCTAAAAATAAAGGGATTGAAAGTGCCTCGGCATTTTCAATCCCTTTTCTTTACCATACCAATATGCGATTTTCCGGTGCCAGATACATCTTATCACCTGGCTTTACATTGTAGGTAGCGTTAAATTCATCAAACTGCTGAACACAAACGTTTACCCGTAAATATGGCAACGGATGGGCATCGGTCCGCACCAGCTCCTCGCCGTATTCCTTGGTGTACACGCTCTGCCAAAGAGAAGCGTAATGGCTGAAAAACTTTTTGTAATCAAAATCCGGCTTCTTCTTGGCCATGGACAGCATACACTTCATGGCCCCCATATCAGCTATGGCTTCTGCTTTATTGATTTCCCCGTTGCAGTTAAGGCCGTCATAAACGGTTATGCCATTAAAGTAATCTATTACCTTGGCCGCCCGCTTATCAAAGGCTGCCTTATCCGCCTCGGTCCACCAGTTCTTTACATTGCCCTTTTCATCGAACTGGGAACCATTGGTATCAAAGCCGTGGGTTATTTCGTGGGCAATTACCATGCCGATGCCCCCCAACTTTTCCTCGTAGGTAAAGTCGTTTTGGTAAAATACGCCATTCAATATGCCAGCGGGAATATTAATGGAATTATCCGTCAACTTATAATTGGCATTCACCGTGTAAGCCGGGGTCCAATCCTGCTCCACCGGGCCATTTATCTTGGCCACGATTTCAGAAATTTCCCACTTAAGCAGGGCTTTATGGATATCCAACAGATTTTTGCATTTGTTGAACTTGATATTTTTCCAGTTTTTGCTTTTATCCGGCATGCAAGCCCGCACGGTCAGGCTGTCCAGCTTATGAATGGCTTTTGTCTTTACTTCCGGTGACAAGAAGGGCTCATCCTGCAGCATGGTTTTGTAATAACTGCACACATCGCCGATAATCCCCTCAATATCCTTTTTCATCTCATTATTGCAATAGGCCTCAGCATATAAATTGGACAAGGGACCTGGCAGAACACCTTTCACATATTCCACGCCCCGGAACCAATCCGGCAAATTACTCTTAAAGCCCCGAATAGCCATGTTGCGCTCCATGGCAATATCATTGGCCGCTGTATTTAAAACCTCTAGATTTTCCAGCATCCGATAGGCCACCAGGGTGTCCTTCATTTCCTGTAAATGCTCTTCATTGTAGTAGGCCGCCACAGCCCGTATATAATCAGGATTTGGCACGGTAAACCGCTCGGCCGTACTAAGTCCGTATTTTTCCAGCAAGGCCACAATCGGATAACGGCCAGCCATTTCCTTTATCTGCTCCAGGGTAACAGGATTATTCACCCGCTTTACATAATCGGCTTTGGCCATTTCCTCCTGGGTATGAATTTTCCCGGCCAAGGCGTACTCCAACCGGTACATGGCCGCAATCTTTTGTTTTACCGCTTCATCGTCATATTTCAGCAAACGAAGCATTTTTTCCACGGCCACATCGTTAGCCTTTTTGGTGCGCTTGCCCAGCTCCGTCAATTTGCTGTATTCTGCTGAATCCCCCAGGGTAAGTCCCATGGGAATAATACTCATAACATATCTTGACGAATCATTTAGATCCGTCTGCATGTCCGGCTCCATTAAGCCGCTGGCGGGTACCTCCTCCCCAATAAGGTAGTTATCCATATCGGCCAGGGTCTGGATGGACTCAATGGCCTGAACATCTTCCTGGAGAGGAGCCAAACCGATTTTATCCCGCTTGTTCCAATTCTTTACCATGTCATAAACCTTTTGGCAAATGGCACTATCGTGGGTAAAATAACTCCGATCCTCCAGTATTCTGGCCAGCTTGATATTTACATCACTGTTTACGTCATCAAATACATCGTAGTGAGAGCTTATACCGTGGGATCTTATATCATCCAACCAGGAATTATTGCTGTAGGAATAAAAATTATCCTGGGCGGAAAAGACCTGCCGGTCATGCTTTTTATCGATAACGCTTACGTCAAGCCAAGGGTTTCCCCCGGCAGCCAGCATACAGGTGATCGGTGCGAGCAGATTGCCCCGGAAGTTGGAAAACGAGCCGGTTTCCGCCTTGAGCAGTTTTTTGCAGGCCGCAAGCTGTTCAGCGTCCGGCAGGATGCCCTTGGCGCAGAAGATGTTCGCGCAGATTGGGTAGATGTGAGTGCTTTCAAAGCCAAACTGCCCCTTGACGGTCTGCTTGGCGGTCACATAGCGCTTGCAAAGCTGTTGTAATTCGCTTCTCATATCGTTCCTCCTGTAACAATTGTCTGTTCATGATACGTCTGTACTGGCAAACAGCGCCTGAATTCGCGCCATCAACGGCTGATACTCGGCGCGGCTCGGAAGCTCCTCGGAGACGGCAAAGGTCGCGGCGGCGGCCTGCGCGTCCTGTAAGGTTTTGAGATCCATTTCCAGATTTCCAACCTTAAAGGCCGGGAGCCCGTGCTGCCGCGTGCCGAAGAAATCGCCCGGCCCG